>JAFRIU010000001.1 GCA_017432645.1 Bacilli bacterium | reverse complement strand
GAACTCAAAGAGAACAGATTTACAGTCTGTCGCGTTTAGCCACTTCGCTACCTCTCCAAAAAAATGGTGCCGAAACCAGGACTTGAACCCGGAACCTACTGATTACAAATCAGTTGCTCTACCAATTGAGCTATTTCGGCAAATGGTGGGCGATATAGGACTCGAACCTGTGACCCTCTGCTTGTAAGGCAGATGCTCTAACCAACTGAGCTAATCGCCCAAAAATACAACTACATCAGTTGACAGTATTAAATATATCAATTTCTCATTGATTTGTCAACATAAATTCTATTTTTTTTCATTTTTATCCATTTCTTCGATCTTCGTTTTTACCCAGTTATTTAGACTGGATTTTAAGGTTGAAAAACCACTTTTTGTTTCTATAATTCCTTGACTATGATTCTTGTTTTTTCGATAATTTAATCCTTTGATACTTAACTTTAGTTTTAGATCTTCTGTATCCAGTTGATCAATTACTTTACACTCAATTTCTTCATTTAATTCTACATAGTCAGAAATATTTCGTACAAAAGAAGAAGATATTTCTGAGATATGAATTAACCCAGTAGTATTATCATCTAATAAAACAAATATGCCATATTCACTTATTCCTGTTACTTTTCCAGTAACGATGTCTCCTGTTTTATATTTTTTCATAGCTACTCCTTGTTTTTTATTATAACATGTAATTTTCATAATTGAACATGAAATTCCTTTTCTCTTTACGAAAAAAGGTACAAAATTTAGTATTTCATGATACAATCTTGTTGGTGATGGTCATGGAAGAAGAAACTAAATTAAAAATTATTGCTTTAATTGATAAAATACGTCCTTTTTTAGTTAGTGATGGAGGAAACTTAGAATTTGTTAAATATGAGGATCATATTGTTTATGTAAGACTTTCTGGAGCTTGTAAGGACTGTGCAATGATCGATGTCACTTTGAAAGATGGTATTGAAGAGATGATTGTTAGTGAAATTCCAGAAGTAGAAGAAGTTCGTAATGTAGAATAAGTATCACCTTAAAATGGGATACTTTTTTAATGGTTTTATTTTCTTGATTACTCCTAGTATTCCTAATATATAGTCTTCATATTCTTCTGTTCTTTTTAAAATTTCTTTTAAATCTTTGTCTTCTTTTTGATTTAAGATAATTTCATCAACTTCTTGAAAATAATTATTTACTAAGAAAAGTCTTGCTAAAACTAAATTATAGTTAAAAAAATCTTTTCCTTGCTGAAGTAAATTAGATACATCTATTTCTTTATACTTTTTACTGATAAATAGATACTTTAAGTATTCTGAAAAGTCTCTTTCTTTTACGTCTATTATTAGGTTTAATGGATTATTATATTCTTCCGGATCCATCTTGCTATGTTGAATGTAAAGATCTATATTTTCAGTTTCTTCTTTCAAAAGATAGATTCCTGTTTCTAATAGTCCTAAGTAATAAGGCATACTTTCTTCAATTAATGGATATTTTCCTCTATTATTAGAAATATAGGATTCTAAATAATCACTTTTTTGAATCCACAATTCACGCCAATTTAGTTTTCCTTTTACTTGTGCACTATAAAAAGAAAAAAGAGGAAGACTTTTCTCCTTAGTTTTATTGGAATAACATAGTATATAATGCGAATTATGAATGGTTGTTATGATATCTCCAAAACGATTCCAAACAAAATCGTCACAATAGTCTACTAAAGTATATAATTGATAACAAAGGGGGATTTTTTCTATTGATTTTAGTGAATATAGAAAGAAAATCTTTTTATTTTGTTCCACAATTACTCTATCTTTTTGAATTTCTTTTGTAAAAGAAGTAAAACCATAATAGTCTTTTAATATTTTATCTAAAATAATGATCACCTAATGCATTATATGAAAAAAAAAGAGAATTTCTTCTCTTTTTATTATCTAACAGCGCTAGATTCGTCTCTTCCTTGATTCATTGCATGATAGATTTCAGCAGTAATACGCTCTTTTTCTGCAATTTCTTCTGCTAAGCGTTCTGCCTCTTCTTCTGTTCTGTTTGCTTCTGCATCATATTCTGCAATCTGTCTTCTTATGTTTTCCATTGCTTCTTCTAGTTTATTTTCAGCTTGTACTTTTTCATTTCTCTTTGCATCTTGTAAAGCTTTGGCTGCGAATAATTTTGCTTTGACTTCATTTAATTCAGCAATTCTCTCGCCAATTACTTTGTTATCAATAGTTTCTTCTTTAGGCATTGGTGTAACTTCTTTATCAGCCAGTTCATTATTGATTACACTAAACATGTTTTCCTCTTCTTTTGTTTCTTCAGCAGTCTCTACTGGAACTGGCATTTCTACTGGCGCAACGTCGACTGGAGGTGTCATGCTCTCTTCTACAACTACAGCCTGAGCAGTATCTTCTGCTTCCTTTTCTGCATTTTCCATCTCAGCAGCAACTTCAGCTTCTATTGCAGTTCTTTCTTCTGCTGTAATTTCTGGTTCTCCAACAACTTTATCTACTTCTTCTGGAGATACTTCTACTGGAACTGGCATTTCTACTGGTGCAATACCAACAGGAGATGTCATGCTTTCTTCTACAGCTTGGGCAATGTCTTCTTGCTGAGCAGCTATATCTTCTACTTTTATTTCTACAGGATTTTTAAGATTTTCCGAATTCTTTTGCATATTAGCATACCTATATTTTGGTTCTGTGTTTGTTACCTTAATTGGATTGGTTCCCACTACTTTAATCTCTCTTTCATGTCCTAATATGTTAAGTGCTTCTCTTAAAACTTGTTTTGCAGTATAGACTGGACTTGGCTCAACACTAGTTTTAGCTATTGGCTCAACTATATTTTGAACAATTGGCTCTTTCTTACCTTGTTTTTTTAAGCCATTAGTCGTTTCTTCACAGGCCTTAATTCGATTATATGGATTTGTCGGATTTACTATTACTCTAACTGGTTTTCCTACAATTGCTACATTATCCATAAGATAAACCTCCCTTGTACTTATTCTGCTTTAGATAATTCACGTAAAACGTCTTTTACTCTGTTCCATTCAGCTTCGTCATCTACACCCATTAATTTAGGTTCACCAGAAGTACGATCTACATTAGAAACGTAAATTGTGATATTATCATTTTCATCTTTCTCATTTTTTGTATAAATAACATACTCTTTCTTAGTATCTTTAAATTCAAAAGCCAAAATAACTTCTACTTCTTCAACTGAGCCGTCTTCTGCTACGATTGACATCATCTTTTTCTCGTTTTCCATAGTAAAAATCCTCCCTACTATTATTCATATATTATCATTTTATCATAAACTAGAATAATTACAAGTCTTTTTCCTTTATTTTTTTCAATAAAAAGATCTTGGCTCCATAACTACAGAAATTTTTGATATAATCATCTACATTTTTTATGTTATTAATTTCAGTTGCTTTTTTATTTTTTTCTTCGTAATATCCTTTTAAACGAAGCTTTTCGTAAGCATAATCTCCTAAAATATAATCATATGAATCAAAATAATCTGTCATCTTTTCCATCAGTTCTTCTTTGTTTACACACTTGTCATCATCTCTAATAATTTCATACATGGTTCCATTTATTTCTATCCTATTCATGTCATACCTCACCTATTTTTATTGTAGCATGCTAAGAAAGATAACTCAATAATTCTTACTTTATTTGACAATTCCTGTATAATATTCTGGAATTTTACCTTGAAAAATATCTGCTGCAAGAAGTTTTTTTACAATAATTTCTTTTTTAGAGGAAGATAACGGCATAGATACTTGTTCTTTTATTTTGATTGTTAAATAGACCGTTACCATTACATTATTCATTCCATATTCTTTGGCTTTGATGTCAATATCAGAATGAATTTGTCCCATAAAAAAAAGACGAGTTGGAATACTAGGCCCTATATTTCCAAACAAAGTTGATCCCCGTAGAGAATTAAGAGTATTTTCTGCTAAAATTCCTTTTCTAATATGTTTAAATCTACTTTTTTTTCGAAATGTTAGATAGTTCTCTGTTGTTCCATTATCCATTTCTTCTAGTACTTTCTGAACGTACTGTGATACTTCATTCTTTAATTGATTTAACTGGATGGTATCATAGGATATTTTTCCTGTTTTTTCGTCAAAAATCAGAAAGTTTGGCGTACTTTTTTCTTTCATTTTCTCTTGAACTGCTTGATTAATAATATTAGTTGTGATTCTTTCTACTTCCATATCTATGTATGGTTTTAGGTTTTTTCTCATTCTTTGATCGAGAAGAGAAAGACAAAGAAAAGAAAAAGAAAAGACAAAGAATAGTCCTAATAGTCCCTTAAAAACAACTATTTTTATTCTTTTTTTACTAATATGACATCTTCTCCTATTTTGGTAATATCTTCCCAAAGAATTTTTGATTCTCCTTCTCTATTTAGGGCAAACAGCCCTTTGCTTTGTTCTATGATGAAGGAATCAATTTTGCCATCTTCTCTTATTTCAGCATCCATAATTGTTCCAATATTTTTTCCTGTTACTACACTAATAATTCTTTTGGTTTGTAAGTCTGATATCCGCATATCCTCACCTAGTCCATTATATGATAAATATTTATTTTAATACCTTTTTTAACTGATGAATGGCTTTCTTTTCTAGTCTGGAAACCTGTGCTTGACTAATGTCTAATTCTTCGGCTATTTCCATTTGAGATTTTCCAATTATGAATCTTTCATCTAGAATATATTTTTCTCTGGCGTTTAATTGATAAATTGCTTCTTCCATAGCTAATTTGTCAGAGAAACTTTGGATAGACTTTTCATCTTCTATTTGATCATATAAATAAATGGTATCTCCTCCATCATTATATATGGCTTCATACATACTAACCGGTTCTTTTAAAGCAGAAAGGGCATTGGATAAATCATATTCACTTACTCCTAATAATTGAGATAATTCTTCTTCTTGAATCTCTTTTCCATACTTCATGTAGTATTCTTCTTTTAATTTCAAAGCTTTATAAGCAATATCTTTTAGAGAACGACTAATTCTTAAACTACTATTGTTGTCTCTGATATAGCGTTTGATTTCGCCTAGTATCATAGGAACAGCATAGGTAGAAAACTTTACATCATAGTTCAGATCAAAATGATCAATTGCTTTCATTAATCCTACGCAACCTATTTGAAACAAATCATCTAGATTATCTGATTTATTATAGAATCTTTTTAAAATAGATAATACTAGTCTCAAATTTCCTTCTATCAATAGTTCTCTTGCATCTAGAGATCCTTGTTGGAACTTTTGAAATAATTCTCTCATTTCTTCTTGTGTTAACTCTTTTAACTCACTTGTATGAATTCCACTAATTTCTACTTTATATTTTCCCATCTAATCCTCCTAAGATATTATGAGGATACAATGGAGAACTTATACAAAAAAAGAAGCTTTAGGCTTCTTCTCTTTCTAAATAATCTTTTCCTTTATGAGGTTCCTCTCTTAACAAATCATTATAATCTTGTTGACGTAGAGCTTCATAAATTACAATTGCTACACTGTTAGAAACATTTAAGGCTCTTACTTTATCTGTCATAGGAATCCTCATACAATGATCCAAATCTTTTTGTAAGATACTTTTTGGAATTCCCGTAGACTCTTTTCCAAAGATAAAATATAAATCTTTATTTTCTGGATTGCTATAATCAAAGCTAGTATGAGGTTTGTGTCCATATCTAGTGAAGTAATAATAGATTCCTTTATTTTTTTCTTGAAATTCTTCAAAGTTATCATAGATTTCATATTCTAATTTATCGATATAGTTTACTCCACTTCTTTTTAGATGAGCATCATCCAAGATAAAACCAAATGGTCTAATTAGATGTAATTTAGTATCAGTTGCGACACAAGTTCTCATAATATTTCCTGTATTCTGTGGAATTTCTGGTTCTAATAAAACAATATGATTCATACTTTCCTCCATTAGAAAAGGAGATTAATCTCCTATTTCATTTAATTCTAAAAATGCTTTTACCTTTGTAATGTTAAGGTTCTTATTTACCGTTCCTTGCAAAATATTTTTTATTTTTCCTTCTTCAAACAAGACAAAAGCTGGGTAATTTACTGTTAATTTTGTTTTGTATGGGAATTCTTGATTAAACTCTTCTACAAAAGCTTCTTGATCTAAATCTGTTAGATTTAAATACACAATTTCATTCTCATAATCTTCTTTTTGAAGTAACTTTTTCAAGCTTTTTTCAAATGTTCTACAAGTATCACTATTAGCTGTGCACATATATACTAGTGAAGTTGGATTGTCCATTACGTAATGTTTTAAGTCATCTCTATAGATTTCTATGACACTGCCTCGAATAACTGGAATTTTTCTTCTCTCTGCTTCTTTTAGTTCATATATTTTACAAACATAAAGTACTATTCCTACACAAAATAGAAAGGTTAAAATAACAATTATATAATTGTGTAACTCTTTGTTTTCTTTTTTATTTCCTTCAGACATAGAAATCACTCCCTATCATTATTTTACCATACTTTTATTTTTTTTCTAGACTTTTTAATCTATTTTCTACTTCGGCTGGTGTCTCTTCATAAAAGTCTAGACGAATGTTATTTTCTTTCAACCGATCTGAGGAAAGCCAATCTTTTCTTTCCCAATTTAATATATGTGTTAATCTACCGTCATAGAACACTGGGAAGCGTCTTTTTTGATGATCCATTATTTCATAAGTAGCTTCTTTTTCTAAACCTAATATGTTTCCTTTTATTATCATATTTTCCACTCTACCATAGACTAATACTTCAAAAGGAAAAAATCCGAATTTCTCTTTGTATTCTTTTTGAAAATTCAATATCTCTTCTTCTTTTAATTCTATGGATAGGCAAATAGAGGATAATCCCATTTTTCTTAGATAATAAGCCGTATAGATATTCATAACGTTTAGTGGATAATCCCCGATATATTCTCCATTTTTATACTCTGCATAATCAGAAATACAGTTCTTTTCTTTCTTTTGTTTCAAAGAAGAAATGGTGTTTCTTGGAATTTTATAATAGATATTTGTTTGCGTTTTATATTTTTCATAAAGAGATTCTTCACTTGTATAAATTCTAATATTTTTTTGTTTTAAGCAGGCTAATAATTGTTCCTCTGTAGAAATAGAACAGCTAATTTGTCTAGGTTCTTCTTTTCCTTCTTCTTTTGTAAAATGAACTTCTTTTTTTACTAAAGCAATATCTCTATTTTCTCTTTTAGCTATTAACTTTTCTACTAAACGACGACGGATTTCATTTAAAACTCTTAAAGAAATAAAAATACCTTCATCCATTTCTATTTCACAATTCTCACAAACAAAAGGAGTATCTCCAAGTTTGATTAATTGCTTTTTTATATCTTCCCTTGTAAGTGGGGCACTTATTGCTTTTTCAATTTTTTCTCCTTCTTCTATGATAAGATTTTCCCTATCCTTCATTTCAACCATGATAGGCTTTTCTAAATGAGCAATTACGTGATAAGTAATTGGAATTTTTTTCATTGGTTTATTTAAATACTCTTTTTCAAGTAGGAAGTCTTGTGTTTTTAATACTTTATCACCAACTTCTATATTTCCTTTTTTATCTACGTAGCAATTTCCACTAGCAGAAGAAATTAAATTATCTTTTTGATCATATAAGTAATTAACTATGAATCCTTCCTGAGAAGTAGAAAAACGAATGGCATCTTGTTGATGGAGACTATATTCTGGATATAATTCTATTTTTACTTTGTTTTTTGTTACAGAAACTACTTTTCCGATTTCTAATCCTATATGGTTAGGAGAAAGACGATTGATAATATTTTTCTCTTTTTCATGAAATAGATGTCCTTCTGTAAATTCTCTATGGAAGATTGTTTTTAGTTTTTTCTCTTCTTCCTCAAGAGATAATTCTTTTCCGTCTAATAATCTACGGTATAAATTTGTGATAAATCCTACATATAATGGACTTTTCATTCTACCTTCTATTTTGAAACTATCAATATTACTTTCTAATAGGGACTTTATCTTGTGAGTCGTATTCAATTCTTTCATACTTAATAGATATTTTTCATCCTCTATTTTTTGATTCCCTTTCCATAGAGAAAAAGGCACACGACATACTCCAGCACATTCTCCTCTATTTCCACTTCTTCCACCTAGCATACTGCTCATGAGACAGCAACCAGAGTAAGAGACGCATAAAGCTCCATGGATAAACACTTCTTTTTCAATTGGAACATCGATAGAATCTATTTCTTCTATACTAAGTTCTCTTGAGAAGACTACTCTTTTTACACCTAAATCATGATATAATTTACAAACTTCTAAAGAAGAAATGTTTGCCTGAGTGGATGCATGAATTTCTAAATTAGGAAACATTTCCCGAAGAAGACAAATCATACCAAAATCTTGCACAATCAATGCATCTACTCCTTGTCTATGCAAGAATTCTGCTTGTTTTAAAAAAGAAGATACTTCTTCATTTTTGATTAGTGTATTCATCGTTACATAAATACGAACTCCATATAAATGACAAAAGCGAATAGCTTCTTCCATTTCTTCATCTGTGAAATTTACAGCAAATTTTCTAGCTCCAAAATTTTTACATGCTAAATAAACTGCATCACATCCATTAAGAACAGCTTGCCTTAGACATTCCATATTTCCAGCCGGCACTAGTAATTCTTTTTTTCTCATACTATCACCCCAAAATTTATTCTTATTGTACCATATTTCTTTTTAAAAAGAATATATTTTATTATGGAAGAGAGATTGCAAAAGATTGAAATTGAGAATTTTATTTGGATTATCTATCTATTTATTATTGGTTTTGCTTTTTATTCTAATTCTTTAGAAAAAGATTACTTTTTGACAAAAAATGAAAATAGTAAACAACGATACCGAATGATTAATGCTTGTATCTTTCTTGTTCTTATTTTTGTTTATAGTTATTTTGAAAAAGATGCAATTACTTCTCTTCAAGAACAAGACAAAAATAATAAAAAAAGAAATTTAGACATTTTATCCTTCATTGCAACAAGTGCTGTTCTTTTATCTGGTTTTCTTTTTTTATATATTATTTTAGTAGATAATGATTTAGAAGAAGAAATTGCTTTTAACTAAAAAACAGAGTATTTCTACTCTATTTTTACATATAATTGTCTGCTTTTACTTCGAAATATGATTGTGGGTGTGCACATACTGGGCATACTTTTGGAGCTTTCTTTCCAACACATACATGTCCACAGTTACGACAAATCCAAACTTTTTCTCCATCTTTAGAGAATACAAGATCTCCTTTTACGTTTTCTAATAACTTGCGATATCTTTCTTCATGTTCTTTTTCAATAGCAGCTACTCCTCTGAATTTAGCAGCAATAGCTTTAAATCCTTCCTTTTCAGCAGTACGAGCAAATTCTTCATACATATCTGTCCATTCATAATTCTCTCCATCAGCTGCAGCTTCCAAATTTTCAATAGTAGAAGGAACTTCTCCTCCATGTAATTCTTTAAACCACATTTTAGCATGTTCTTTTTCATTGTTTGCAGTCTCTTCAAAAATGGCGGCAATTTGTTCATAACCATCTTTTTTTGCTTTACTAGCAAAATATGTATACTTATTTCTTGCTTGGCTTTCTCCTGCAAATGCAGCCATTAAATTTTGTTCTGTTTGACTTCCTTTTAGTTCCATCAATATCCCTCATTTCTATATATAATCATTATTTAGTATTATAACAGTCTATTCTTTTTTTCGCAATCTATTCACTAAATTTTATTTTTAGAATAGGATACATTAGGTGAATATTTATGAA
The DNA here is from genome assembly GCA_017432645.1 of Bacilli bacterium. Taxonomy (GTDB): domain Bacteria; phylum Bacillota_I; class Bacilli_A; order RF39; family UBA660; genus UBA3789. The sequence continues at coordinate 23,162 of JAFRIU010000001.1, read as the reverse complement.
CAATAAGCATGCTCTTTTCTGTCGATGCTCTTCCTGCAAACAAAAAAGAAAGAATAATGTCTTCTTTTTATCTATGATTGTTGTGAATGCTGTTATTATTTTTTATCAGTTACTTATTCTTCTCTTTATTACTACGAAATTCAATGTCTTTGTCTTGTTCTTTGAGTTCCTCTTCATTTGTTTTTTGATCTTCTTTATCTTCTTCTGATAAAAAAGTAAAAATCTTATGAATCCTACTACATTCTTCTTGAATTCTAACTGTGTTTTCATAAAGATTGGAAGAAAACTCTACCTTTCTTGGAATGCATAAGAGGCAGAAGAAAAGCTTTTTCTCTTCTGGAAGAAGAGATAGGACTTCTTCGTATTTTTCTAAGCATCTTTTTCCATCTATCTTTTCTATTTCTTCTTGAAAAAAGAAAAGCAGATCTTGAATTAGATTATCTTCTTTGCACTCATCAAAATTTAAAAAATAGCTTCTTTTATTCTGATGAAAATCTTTTAAAGAAGCATTATGAAGAATAAGAGCTTTTCTTTTTTTGGTAAAAGAAAGAAAATTCCATTCTTCTAAGTATTTCTTGGCACAGAAAAGGATTTGATAGAATAAACTAATATTATTCAGTAAATGATAATAATCTACTCTAGGAAAAGAAAAATGATGAATGTAGTCTTGAAGATTTTCATAACAATCCAAACAATTGGTAATCTTTTTTTCTAGTTTTTGATAGAATTCTTCTTTTTCTTCTTTTGAAAAGTCTACTTCTTTTAGACTCTCTTTTTGTAAATTTGCAAGAGCTTCCACCAATATAATGTCTTTTTCGTGATCTCCTTTATCCTCTATGTAAGTGTATAATTCATAATCATCTTCTTCACTACTAATAAGTGGAACATAATATGGATAGGAGATTTCTTGAAAATAGGAAAACAGTTCCTTTTTGGAACTCTTTTTTTCTTTTAATAAATAAGTATTCTTTTCTTCGTAGAGAATGATATACGAATCTTCTTTTTGAATTTTCTTTGGAGAAATGGAATACTTTTCTAAACACTTTTGAATATCAATCATGAAGAAGTGGAATGATCAGTTTAGACCCGATTGATATTTCTTTTAGGTTATTGTATTTTTCTACTTCTTCCATAGATGTATGATATTTTTCTATAATTTCATGAATAGATTCATTTTGTCTTACCATATATACTACAAAAGTACCATAGGTATCTTTATCATCTTCTAAATTTAAAAACAAGTCTTTGGTTTCCTCATTTTTCTTTTCTGGTATCTCTTCCATTTTTTCTTCCTTTTCTTCCACTACTTCTTCAAGAAGATCTCCATCACATTCTCTTTCTTCCTGTTCTTCTTTCTCTTCTATTTTTTCTAAACCTTCTAATAATAGTTCAATATGACAAATCATATTTTCATTTTCTATTTCATATGTAAAATCACTAATTTCTATTTTACTAGTAGAAATATCTAATTTTTCAGTTAGAGAAATCTCTGTTGGAATTTTATAATGAAAATCCTCTTCCATACGAGATGCTTCCGTTAATTTATATCTTCCTGTTAGTAAGAGATCTCCTTCTATTGTGGATTCATCTAGAAATTTTAAATCTTGTTCTAAAGAGATGGCACATATTTCTCCTATCATGGTAGGAAATTCTATTTTCTTTTCGAAAGAAATATTTTTTTTCATAATTATCCTCCTATTTCAGAATATGAAAAAAGAAGAATTGTTATTCTTCTTTCTCTTTAAAAATTGCTTTATAAATCTCATTATAGTTTTTTACAAAATGGAAGCTTATATCTTTCTTTACCTCTTCTGGAATTTCATCTAAATCTTTTTCGTTTTCTATCGGAAGAAAAATATTTTTCATACCAGCTCGATGAGCTCCAATGATTTTTTCTTTTAAGCCTCCGATTGCTAAAACACGACCTCTAAGCGTAATCTCTCCTGTCATAGCAGTTGTCTTATCAACTTTTACTTTTTTTAGAAGGCTGATTAATGTTGTCGTTATGGCAATTCCTGCAGAAGGTCCATCTTTACTAACAGCTCCTTCTGGTACATGAATATGAATATCATTTTTGTCTAATATTTTAGAATCAATATTGAAATGATCTACATTGGATTTAATATAGTTTAGAGCAATATGGCAAGATTCTTGCATTACTTCTCCTAAGGATCCCGTTAAAACTAGTTCTCCTTTTCCCTTGAATAAAGTTGCTTCCATCGGAAGAATATCTCCTCCAAAGGCAGTATAGGCCATACCATTTACAACACCTATTTCATTATCATCAGATGTTTCCATGTAGAAATACTTTTTCTTACCTAATAATTCTTCTATCATCGCATCATCAATGTTGTAGAAAGTTACATTTTCATCTAGTAAGATTTCTTTTACAATCTTTCTGAATAGAGTCGCAATCATACGCTCTAATTCACGTACCCCAGCTTCTTTGGTATAATGTCTAATTAGCGTTAAAATCGATTGCTCTTCAATTTGTACTTGTAAGCTTGTAAGTCCATGCTCTTCTAATTGTTTTGGAATGAGATGCTTTTTTGCAATATCTAATTTTTCATATTCTGTATAACTAGAAATATGAATGATTTCTAGACGATCTCGTAACTCATATGGAATTTGTTCTTCATAGTTTGCGGTTGCGATAAACATGACTTTTGATAGGTCAAATTCTTCTTCAATGTAGTGATCCGAAAACTTGCTATTCTGTTCTGGATCGAGTACTTCTAATAAGCTACTAGCAGGATCTCCTTTGATGTCTTTTGTCATCTTATCAATTTCATCAATAATAAAGACTGGGTTACTGGTTCCTGCTTTTCGAATTCCTTGAATAATCCTTCCAGGATTCGCACCAATATAAGTTCTTCTATGTCCTACAATTTCTGCTTCATCATTGATTCCACCTACACTAATCTTAGCAGACTTTCTATTTAGGCTTTTTGCTATGCTTAAGGCAAGAGAGGTTTTACCAACTCCGGGAGGACCCACTAAACAAAGAATAGGACTTCTCAAATTATTTGTGTTTTGCTTCACTGCTAAATATTCTAGAATTCTTGTTTTGACTTCTTCTAGAGCATAATGAGAAGAATCTAAAATGTTTTTTACTTTATTTAAATCTGCAGTATCTTTTGTAATGTTATTCCATGGAAGGTGAATCATCCAATCTAGATATTCTCTTACCATGCCAATTTCAGGAGAAGAACTGTTTAATCCTTCATAATAGTCTAATTCTCTTTTGATCTTTTCTTTTGTTTTCTGACTACATTTTAACTTTGCAATTTCTTTAGATAATCTTTCAATTTCATTATCTTTTGAGTTTCCTTCTCCTAATTCTTTTTGCATGAGTCTTATTTTTTCCCGTAAGAAATACTCTTTTTGTGCATCATTTAATTCTTTTTCTACTTCTTTTTCTATTTTCTGCTCAAACTCTACTAGTTTTAGATCCCTTTTCATATCTTCAATTAAGTACTTTGTACGACTAATTGGATCTATTGTATTAATATATTTCTTTTTATCTTCATAACTAATTGGTAGAAAGCTTGCGATAACATCACATAAATCGCTTAAATTATGGATTCCATTTAATTGACTCATAATGGCATTACCCATATAAGGAACCTTATTAATATAGTTTTCTAATGACTTCATTAAAACTGCAAAGTAATCATTATTCTCTTCTGAGTTTGGAATGATGATTTCTTGGAAGCTAGCTTTAAAGAAATTTCCTTCTTCTACAAAAGAAGATACTTCTACTCTTTTAATGCCTTCTATAATGATTCTTGTCTTGCCATTAGGAATATTCATCTTTAGTTTTAATCTACCTAATACGGCATATTTAGAAAAAGAAGTAACTGATATATTTCCTTTTTCAATTGGATTCATAATAAGCATTAAATTATCCCCTATTTTATCTACTGCTTCTCCCATTTGTCTATCGTAAGTATTATCATATTCAATTCTTACTTCATTATTTGGGAAAATAACCATATCATTTATTATTAAAACAAGCAATTTGTTATCCATGACTATCCTCCCATCCAAGTTTTAAAATACTGTTTTCTATTATATATTCTTTTTATTTTTTTTCAAGAAAAAAACTATGAATTTTTGGAATTCATAGTTCTCTTTTTTTATTTATTATACTCTTTTAGTAATTCGATTACTTTTCTCATTTCTAGATCATATTTTACTAAATCTAGACCACCAAATTCTTTTAAGAATTCTTCTTTTTCCATCTTGTAGTCTTTAGCTAATTTTTCTGCTTCTTTTTCTGCTTCTTCATCCGTTACTTCTTGCTTTTCTACAACACGAAGTTCTTCTAGCATTAAACGATACAAAACATTTTTGTAAGCTTCTTTTTCCATTTGGCTTTTTAGATCTTTTTCAGAAGTGTTTGTGAATTGATAATACAAGTCTAGAGAAATTCCTTGCATTTTCATTTGTCCTTCAAATCTAGTAAATATTCTATCCAATTCTTCTTCTACCATTTTTTCAGGAATATCTACTTCTACATTTTTAGAAACTTCTTCTAATAAATGATCTACATACTCATTTTCAGCATTAGCTTCTTTTCTAGAATGAATAGATTTTTTGATTTCCTCTTTTAATTTTTCTTCAGAATCAATTCCTTCCATTCCTAAATCTTCAAAGAATTCTTTATCTAAGTCACGTGCTTTCTTTTCTTTTACTTCATTTACTTTTACGTGGAATACTACATTTGCACCTGCTAAGTCTTTGGCATGATAATCTTCTGGGAAAGTTAAATCAATATCTTTTTCTTCTCCAACTTTCATACCAATTAATTGTTCCTCAAAACCAGGAATAAAAGTATGAGAGCCAATTTCTAGAGAATAATTTTCCCCTTTGCCACCATCAAATGCAACACCATCTTTCTTTCCTTCGAAATCAATAATAGCTACATTTTTTTCTTCTACGGTTTGATTCTCTTTTTCAGATAATTCCATATATCTTTCAAGTAAATGTCCTAGTTCATGATTGATTTCTTCTTCTGTTACTGCTACTTTTTCTGGCTTAATTTTTAATCCTTTATACTTTTTGATCTTTACTTCTGGTTTGGTAGTGATTTCAAAAACAAATTCTACTCCCTTTTCATCAATATCTTTAATATCAACACTTGGTTGTACAACTGGTTCTAATTTAGAATCTTTCATTGCTTTATCATATGCTTGTGGTACTACAATATTAGCTGCATCTAGATATAAAGATTCCTTTCCGAATTTCTTTTCATAGATATTTCTTGGAACTTTTCCTTTTCTAAAACCATCTACTTTGACTGTTTTTTGTTTTTCTTGGAATGCTTTATCTAAGGCATTTTCCCAATCTTTTCCTTCTATTTTTACCGTTACTTCATGTATATTTTTATTTTCCTTTTTTGCCATACTTGTCCCTCCAACGCTTATATTATATCCTAAATTTTATTGGAAAACAACTATAAATAAAAAAGACTAGTTCAAATTGAACTGGTCTTTTATTTAGTCAATGTATATGGATCTGCTTTTGTTCCACTTTCTCCTGCAACTCTAACAGATTGATTTAATGTAACAATTGGTCGAAGGCCAGCCATCCAAGTCCTATCAGTCCATCCAGGATCATTATAGGTTTTGACTATACCTGCACTGTTAGTTAATCCACTATTGTAATCAATTATGTGAACTCCAAAGTGACGAATTGCATCTATATTTGGATAGAAGTAATTTCTTGAAGCTAACCAATAACTGGTTGAACTGGTTGGATATTTTACTGAATTTGCTGTTACATTACCATAAACATCTTTTACTAAAAGATAGTCTCTTAAATACAGCGTATCTCCTAGTAATCCACCACTATATTCTGTTCCCACTCCAGATGTTGGAAGAGGGGTTGAAGTAGTTGAAGGAGCGTTATTATTTGCACCGTCAAAATAAGTAGTATCATAAATGGTCATTGTCTGTCCATCATATCCCATAATTCTAACATCAGATGTATAACCTTGCTTGCTGTATTGCTTTGCTAGTGTTTGTAAAATCTTCGGTGCGTTCGCGTAGGCTATTGTTCCTTGAAGATATACTATCCGATAGATGCAAATGTAATCAAAAAAAAGAAAATAAAAACAAAAACTGCATTTATTCTTTTATTCAAAACAAGTTTTCTTCTTATCTTTCCTAACATTCTACTACCTATACCTTTTTATACGATTATTCTACTATATAAAGTATATCACGATTACTTTGTAAAATAAAGAAAAAAAACATATTTTTTTGCAAAAAAATAACCTAGTTTTAGACTAGATTATTCTTCTTAAATAGTTCATTATATTCATCAATTACATGGAGCATTTCTCTTGCAATATTAGGATCCATTTCTTCTGATGATTCATGCTCTTCTAGAAAGCTTTTTAGGTCTTTCCAGTTAATGTAATATAGATTAAAATCCGTTGCCATTTCTAATTCATCATATTGAGTTTCCATAAAATTTGGTAATTCATCTGTGAAAAAGCGATAGTAATAAATACAGTTTAATACTTTTTTTCCGGTGCCAAAATAATCGTTATCGTAGGTCTTGATGCAAAGGAATGGTGCTTCTTTCATTTCTAAAGAAAGCCCTGTTTCTTCTTTGATTTCTCGTAGAATACAATCTTCCATGCTTTCTTCATCGGTTTTATGTCCACCCGGAAATTGATATGTGTTATTATTATGAGCTAGAATAATTCTTTCTTTTGAATTAAAAATTAACGCCTTTACTCTGATAACTTTCTTTTCTATTTCAGAATCTTCTAATTTATGATCGTTGATTATTATTTCTTTCATAATTCTTCTTCCTTTATAGGTGCTGTTCCCAATGTTCTGTATTATTAGAAGATACAGAATTCATAATATTTTCAATGGTTGAAGCAATTTTGCTTGCTTTTTTCCAAATATTATTTCCATTATTTAGACAACTTGCTTTATTAGGAGCCATCATATATTCGAAGGTAGATGCTCTATCTTCTTCTGGTGATGTTTGAGCATAATTATTCACAAAAAATGTAGATTCTAAGAAGGTATTATTATAAGAATAATCATTATTCACATTTCCATATGAAAAATCTTCTGGATTTAATTCATTCCAGTCTGTGAAATCTGCTCCTTTTTTTAGTAAATATCTCTCTATGTAATGATAAGATTCATGGTAGAAAGATTCTTCAAATGAATAAGTAGCAGCTATTGAAATATTTGCATAATTATAATTGGAATCTGTAATTCCTGTAATAGAATCATCTGAATACTGATAAACCAAAATAACAGTAAGAGGAATTCCCCCTTCTTTGATTTCTTTAAATAATCCACTTGGATAAAGAGCTAATACATTTTTTAATTTGCTTAATTGATTATAGGCAATAACAGTATCTTTTATCGATTCTGTTTGAACAGTTTTTCCATCTGATGTAACAGAATATCCTTCTGTTTCTGCACCGTATTCCACAGATACACCATAATCATTTTGAATTTCACTTTTTAGTAATTGATTAGTCTCTTCTAAGTTTAATGTTGTACTTGGTGCAATATTGTTTTGAACCTCAGAATCTCCAGATGAATCTCTATTGATATTTCTTCCTACATTGTCAATACTAATAAAAGTTTCTTGTTCTTCTGTTTCTACAACATCTTCTATTGGGTATGCGTATTTTTGATTTTCCTGAATATCTAAAAAGATTCCAGAAATTAATAAAACTATTGAAATAGCAAGTAGTACTTTTGCACAATTAATCCATTGATGATTAAATGATTTTTTATGCATGATGACCACTCCTTCAATAGTTTTTAATTATACTTTCTATTTTTTAGTAAGCACTTTGTTGGATAATTCTTGAGCTTCTTCTGTTTTTCCGCTCATATATAATTCATTTATTTTGTCTAGAATATCCTCTGGAATTTCATTAGCTGTTTTTTCTTGAGAATTATTCTCCATCCATATAGCACTTACTAGTTTTTCTTGTTCTTCTTTAGAAGCTTTTAAGTTGCCTAATTGCTTATCTGTTACAATAAGTCCTTTAGCATTTTCGTCTGTTTGCTTTAAGAATACTTTTTCAGCACTCTTCTCTGCTTCTGGGGCTTGTTTTGATTCTTCAACTTGATTTTCTTCCATTGGTGTAGCTACAGGTTCTGCATTAGGAAAAGGTAATACTGATTCGCTTTCTACTGATGGACTTAGTGGCTGTAGTGGCACTGGTCCTTCTGTTGGAAGCTCAGCTACAGCTTCTTGTTGTGGAATTTTCTCTTCTGCTGCTTCTATCTCCGGTGTAGATGGTACTTCTCCTACTGCTATTTCCGGAATTTCTGTTTCTGCTTCTACATTGTTAACTTCTGCAGGCATTTCAGCAGTAACCTCTTCTTGTGGAAGCTCTACTTCTTCCGCTACTTCTCCTTCTGGAACAGATTGTACTTCTTCTACCGCTGTTTCTGAAACTTCTGGCTGAACTTCTGTTTCTGAAACTTCTGGCTGAACTTCTGTTTCTGAAACTTCTGGCTGAACTTCTGCTTCTGGAGCATCTGGTGCTACAGACACTTCAGTCGTGACATTCTCTTGTGGAAGTTCTACCTCTTCTGCTACTTCTCCTTCTGGAGCAGATGGTACTTCTCCTTTTACTGCTTCTTCATTTGAAAATTCTACTCTTTGTTCTTGATCTAATACTTTTTTAATTTCTTCATTTGGAAACATTTTCTCCAAATAAGACTGATAAGCATTATCACATTTATCTAATTTTATTAATGACTCATGAAAAGAATTCATACTGCTTATAAAAGAAGCAGTAGCATTATATCTAGTATTTAATAGTTTTTCTAGTAGGGCCTTTTGATTAGGATCCGTGGTTTCTTTTAAAGAATCATCTAGATAATTCATGATTTCTTGATTATCAGAAAGAATTGCTGTGCATCTAACTGAAATGTCTCTAAGAAGCCCCTCTAACACTGGGTTTTTTAGTTTTTTAAACTTGTCATTTATATTCATATTAAACACTCCTTTATGCATTTGCAATTTTCTTTAGGTATTTTAGAACTTCTGCCCATTCGGAATCATCTACAATCTCATATAATTTTAGAGCTTCTCCTTCGTCTTTTACAATCCCAGAGATATAGATAACTTCATCCGTTCCTACATCTGTTTTTTCGCCTTTTGAGTATACTAAATATGTCTTTGTGTGATCATCACTAACTAGGTACGTAACTAATTCTACTTCTGATAAACTTCCATCTGTATTTTGTATCGTAATCATTTCTTTCTCGTCCATAATCACAACTCCCTCTATTCTAAAATATATTATATAAGATTTTTCCGAAGATGTAAACTACTTAAATTGAAACATTAACCATTCTGGCTTCCATAGTAGTAAAATGCCGATAATTAGCATGATGATTCCGCCGATAAGATGAGAATATTTATTGTATTTTGATGAGATTCCTGTTGCCTTCATTGTAATCATAGCAATGGTAAATACAATGAAATCATCCAATAAAAAGAAAATAATGTAAAGAAGTGTATATAAAAACTTCATGAATGAATTTACTTGATTCAAAGCTAATACTTCTGCAAATACAAGTGGTAATCCTGCAGAACAAGCTAATTCTACTAAATTTACCGAAACAGCTAATCCCATTACCCCTAGAATAGCTAGAGCGAAATTCTTTTCACTAGTAAATTTTCGAATTTTTTTGAATATATTTTTTCTCTTAGAATCATCTACAATTTCGCAACCACTATCTTTTGTGTTTAGAAAACTTCTTAGATTCCATAATCCACCAATGACAGCTACTACAGCAATCATATTTCTAATCCAAACAATCGTCGTGATTTTTATTACAACCGTAATCCAAGATAGCATAATAAGCATATAAACTAGTGCGGATGTGAATAAAAAAGTAAGTCCTAAAATCCACATTCTTTTTCTGTCTTTCATTCCAATTAAAACACTAATTAAAAACAAAAGAACCCACATCGCGCAAGGATTAAATCCATCGATAAAACCAATTAAAATGGAAGCTGTTGTAAGGGAAACATTTTTTAAATTTACTCTTCCAAAAAATGGAGCGTCTATTGTGACTTTTTCATCCATTTCTTTTTCTTTTTTGGAGAAATTATTTTCTTCTGATTCTTCTTTTTTTTCGTAGGTTCCATCTATAATTTTCGAAACTTGATCTGTATATTCTTCTTCCATATAATGCTTTATGGCTCTTTCAATTTTACTACCGGTACTACTACTGTAGCCAATTAATACAGTATCTCCAATAACAGTCATGGGAACATAGGAATTGGTGATATCCATTGCTTCTCTAATTTTTTTATCGAGTTCAGCATTTTCTTCATCATACCAAACTTCATGTTTTTCTATTTTTAAGTTTTCATATTTATCTTCTATTTTCTTTAGAAATTCAATTTCTTCTGCACAGTGTGGACATCCATCCCCATGAAATAGATACAATGTAATTTCTTTTTCTTCTGCTTGTACTGGTATCCAAGCAAACAAAAAAAGAAGAATAAAAAGGATTATTTTTTTCATATTATTTCCTCACTTCTAATAATTTTGATTCTAGTTCTTCATAACTTACTTCCCCAACTAATCTGTCTACTTCTTGATCGTCTACAAAAAAAATAAAATCTGGTAATACTGTTTTGGCAGAAAGCTTTGCAACTTCTTCTTCATCCATGTCATAGTCTAATTCTACACTTTCAAAATCATAATTCTCTTTTAGTTTTTTCCAGGCTTTATCCGTTATTAGGCAAGCTCCGCACCAAACAGCACTTATTTTTATAATTTTTACTTTTTTCATGATACTCTCCTAAAGTTTAATTTTTCAATACATTGTTTAAAGGTAGTTAGGAAGAAATCAATCTCTTCTTTGGTTGTCAAATAAGATAAACTTATTCGAATACTGTTACTGGCTTTTTCTTTATCGTGTGTAATCGCATACACTGCTTTGGAATAATTTCCTGTGGAGCACGCTGTTTGCGTGGATATATAGATTTCATGTTCTTCTAGTGCATGCAACATAACTTCACTTTTGATTCCATGTAAACTAAGATTTACAATATGTGGTAAACATAAATTATTACTATTGATGGTGACATCTAATTCTTTTAAAGATTCAATCAAATCATCATGTAATTTTTGAACTTTTTCTCTTTTTTCATCATAATCTTCATATACTAATCGTAAGGCTTTTGCAAAAGATGCAATTAGTGGGGTTGCGGGAGTTCCACTACGAAAAATTGTTGTGCTTTTTCCTCCATGTATTAGTGGTTCAATCATCAACTTTTCTTTTTTGATAAGAGCTCCTATTCCCTTCATTCCATAGAATTTTTGACAAGATAAGCTAGCTAAATCCAAATCAGAAAAGTCTACTTTATCTTTTCCAATACTTTGTGTTACATCACTGTGAAATAAAACTCTTGGATGTTTATGTACTACTTCTGCAATTTTCTTTAAATCTTGTCTTACCCCTACTTCACTATTAACAGCAGCAATAGTAACTAAAATGGTATCTTTTCTAATTAGACGGTCTAAATCTTCTAGATCTACTAAACCATTTTCATCTAATTTTACGAAGTCAATTTCATATCCATTATGGGATAGATAAGAAAGAGGCGCAATGATAGAAGAATGCTCTAACTCGGTTGTGATGATATGTTTTCCACGAGAAGCATACTGAAGACAAACTCCTTTTACTGCTGTGTTATTTGCTTCGCTTGCTCCACTGGTGTAAATGATCTCTGTTTCTTTGACTCCTAAAATTTTGGCAATTTGTTTTGTACTAGCGTCAATTAATTGTTTCGCTTTCACTCCTAGTGTGTGTAAAGAATTAGGATTCCCAATAAACTCTCTGCATACTTTGGCATAGGTTTCTATTACCTCTTCATTTACAGGAGTAGTAGCACTATAATCTAAATAAACCATTTTATCACTTCCATGAATTCATTATAAAAAATGAAAATAAAAAAAACAATAAAAAGAAAGTTGAAATCCTCAACTTTCCGTTTAGTTAGTAATTTGTATTTTGATAATAGTCTCTTTCTGCGATACTACTAGATACTAGATCTAGTTCATCTTCTGGGATATCCATCTCTTCCATTACTTTTTCTATGTTAAAAATAATTTCTTTCAATGTATGGCAATTTTTATATGGCACCTGATAGATTTCTAATATTTCTATTTCTCTATTTGTTAAAAAGATACCATTACCAATATTTACCATTTCTCCACTTTTAAAATCCAGATTCTTACTTAATTCTTCTATGTCATATTCTTTCATATTACTTACAGTTGTATCCTTTACTTCTCATGTATTTCATGAATTCTCCTTCTGTATAAGCATCTCCAACTTTTAGTGGAATTACTTCATTACTTTTGGTATTAGAATTCACCTTTATTTCTGGATTGTTAGAAGATGGAAATGAAATATTATCTAGTAATAAAATCTCTTCTTTTGATGTTTCTATCGCTATTGTTATTTGATTTTTATCAAAGGAATACTCTACTTGTTTTCCTAGATATTCTAGTGTTTTATTTAGTCTTTGATAAATCGCTGTGATATTTTCATCACTTGCGTATTTTTCTGGTAATGTAATTTCTTTTTTTATGGTTATATCTGTAATTTCCTTTCCATCCATTTTACTGATAATTCTTTCATTTAAGTGAATGTCATTTGAAAAAACTTGATGCTTACTACAAACTACTTCTGTTTGCCTAATATTTGCAAAAAAGTAAACCATAATAATAATCATAATTAATGTTAAAACAATGGGGATTGTAATGCTTTTTCTAGAAGTCATTTTCCTCACCTCTTGGTCATATTATATCTAAAAATATGAAAAATTTCAAATTTGGAAAAAGAAAAAGGCTTTTAAAAGCCTTCGTAATTATTGTTGTATTGGTCCCACTGGTGTTACAGGAGCAACTCCTGTTACTGGTGAAACAGTTTGCATGGTAGGAGGCGCTACTGGTGAAGTAGGTGCTTCTGTTGTTGGAACAATTCTTGGAATTGTTTGTGTATTCTGCATAGGGTCTGCTCCTCCATAAATTTGATGATTTTCAGGAGTAGCTACATTAACTCCAGCTACTGCTGGGCTTGCCCCTCCATAAATAGTTGGAGTTGCTTCCATAGTAGGTGCTGCTACTGGCGCAGGAGAAACTTCTACTGGAGCTGGCATTACTGGTGCTGGTGCAACTTCTACTGGTGCAGGCATCACAGATGCTACATCCATTTGTGGTGCAGCCATTGGAGGTGCCATTGGCGCAACCTCTACTGGAGCTGGCATTACTGGTGCTGCTTCCATTGGAGGTGCCATTGGTGCAACCTCTACTGGTGCAGGCATTACTGGTGCTGCTTCCATTGGAGGTGCCATTGGTGCAACTTCTACTGGCGCAGGCATTACTGGTGCTGCTTCCATCGGAGGTGCCATTGGCGCAACTTCTACTGGTGCAGGATTTGCTGGTGCCATATCCATCGGAGATGCCATTGGGGTAGGCATTACTGGCGATGCATCCATTGGAGGTGCCATCATAGGATTTGCTGCACCTAATATTCCTTGACTGTTTGGAATTTCAGCAGATTGCATATTAGCAGCTTCCATTTCTTGTGAAGCGATTTTTTCCTTTTTAGAGCGTTGTCCTGTAACCAATAGAATGATTAAGGCAACAATTAATAAAACAATTCCTCCCGTAATAAACATACCTGAAATTGTTGTAAACCATGATACATCGAAATTACTCATTTTTATCTACTCCCTTTATTCTATATAATCTATTATCATGATAGCAAAAATTATTTGCAATTGCAATCATTTTGTTCTATATACATTTTTTTACAGTGTAAAAAATGTCCAATAATCTTTTTTCTCTGGATAAGCTTGAAAAACTAAATTTTCCTTTGTGACTGGATGTGGAAAAGATAGATAATATGCAAACAAACTGATTTGTTTTTTATCTGATACTCCATATCTTTGATCTCCTAATAAATAATGTCCTCGCGATGAAAATTGTACTCGAATTTGATGATGACGTCCGGTTTTTAAGTGAATGGATATTAAGCTACAGTTTTCTTTTTCGTTATATTCCAATACCTCATAGTCTAAAATGGCTTTTTTTCCATCATCTGAAATGTAACCATTTCCATTTTCATCTTTTGCAATATTATCTTCTAAGGTACCTTTTTCTTGTTCCATCTTCCCATGAACAATGGCTAAATATTTTTTTGTTACAATATGCTCATTAAAGTTTTTGCATAGTCTACTAGCTGCTTTACTGCTTCTAGCAAAGACCATGACTCCTCCTACTGGTCGATCTAATCTATGGACAAGGCCTAAATATACATTCCCTGGTTTCTGATATTTTTCTTTGATATATTCTTTTATCTTGTCCATGATAGAAATATCCCCAGTACTATCTCCTTGACTTAGAATATTGGCTGGTTTTACTACTACAATAATATGATTGTCTTCATATAATACATTTAAACTATTCATCTTTTTGTTCCCATCTTCCATAGATTCCACATGGTAATACTAGATTCTTATTTGTAACAGGTAATCCTACTTCTCCACTGGATACTTGTCCTGGATATTTTGGTAAAACCGTTAATTGTAATAGATTTTCTAAAACTCTACATGACATTCCTGTTGTATAAGAATTAATTAAAAAGAAAAGTGGCTTATCTGATAATAGTTTCGTGCAAAGAGAAACTAAATTACTTAAATCTTTTTCAATATCCCATACTTCTCCACTTGCTCCTCTACCATAACTAGGAGGATCCATGATAATCGCATCATATTGGTTGCCACGTCGTATTTCTCTTTCTACAAATTTTACAACGTCATCAACAATATAACGAATATTTTCTCCTTGAAGATTGTTGGCTTCTACATTTTCTTTGCACCAGTCTACCATACCACGAGAAGAATCTACATGCGTTACGTGTGCTCCGACAGAAAGACATGCTACAGTTGCTCCACCTGTGTATCCAAATAAGTTTAATACTTTGATCTTTCTATTACTTGACTTTATCTTATCTATCATAAAGTCCCAATTTACAGCTTGTTCTGGAAATAAACCCGTATGTTTGAATCCCATTTGTTTAATACAAAAAATTAGGTTTTTATAATGAATAGTCCATTTTTCTTTGGGAGTTGTTATATTGGACCAAGATCCTCCTCCTTTATTACTTCTATAATAAATAGCATCGATTCTACCTTTGTACTTTTCTTTTAAATTCCCATTATCCCAAACAATTTGTGGATCTGGTCTTAAAAGGTAGATTTTTCCCCATCTTTCATATTTTTCACCACACGAAGTATCTATACATTCATAGTCTTGCCAGTTATCTGCAACTAACATATTCATTCCCCATTTCTTCTTTTAGTATACCACGTTCAGTCAAAAGATTGATAGAAAAACAAAAAAGGAGACAAAATTTGTCTCCTAACTTTTTTGTAGGGAAAATACTTTCTTATAATCAGTAATCAATGTACTTCCATTGAAGACAATAATTCGATTACCATATTTGTTGAATAGCTCATCTTCTTCCATTTGATAATCACATGGTATATCTGGATATTGACAATCTTCTGCATTTTGTACCATCATTCTAAATACTTTACCTTGCGTTTTTACAAAAGTGTAGATAGAATCTCCAAAGTAATTAAAATCAATAATTAATTCTCCATAATCCATTCTATTATATACAATTCGATTACTAATGATTCTTGGTGGAGTATTTCTGTCTTGTGTACTTATTATGACTTCATATACATTTCCATCACTTTTTAGAACATAATATACTCCAGAATTTCCGGAGATACTTTCTACTTTCACAATATCAGATGATTTTAATAAAAGATCATAAGTTGCATAACTATTATCTGTTTGTGGAACCTCAGAATAACTAGGATTATTATTCTCAGCGGTTAAATAATAATACTTATTATCTTGTGCTTTGATAATTTTATTATCCATAATTGCTTGTACTCTTAAAGAAGTATATACTTCTTTACAATTTTGACCATCACTATATTTTTTAGATAAAGATAATTCATATATTTTTCCGTCTTCATCGATTACATGTGAAGAAGTAAAGTACTTTATCTTTTTATAGTATAAATCATCTTTATCTTGAGGATAAAACTCACTACAGGTAAATTCTGAGTTTAAAATAAAACCAGCATGTCGTATATCTCGTGTCATGGTTCCATCACAACCTGTGCAAAAAAGAATGATTACTATTAAAAGTATATATAATTTTTTATTTCTTTTCATATTTCCTCCACTACTTCTTATTTTCATTTTTTAATTTTTCTTTGATTAAAAAGATTAAATTCATAGGAGCATTCATATTATTCAATAACAATAAAGCATCTTGTAATTTTGTTTTTTCTGACATATTATCTTTTACATCTAATTCTATTTTTTTATAATCTGAGGTTTCTATTTCATTGGTTTCTATAAAGTTTTCTATATATTCTTCTATATCCTTCAACATATATTCTTTTAGTGGATATTCATCCATAACAGCTACTCCATAGTAGGCTCCTAAATAGCATTTTAATTCGTTTTGTATTTTTGTATAGTCTTTGATATCCATCACCAAATCTTTATTTCTTACTCATTCTTCATTTGCAGTATATCATATAAATCATTTTTTTGAAACTATCTTTTCTATTATTTTAGTTGCGAATATCTATTCTTTTATGTTATACTACTTTTGTAGTTTGCCTCTATGGCGGAATTGGTAGACGCGATAGACTCAAAATCTATTTTTCAGCGATGGAAGTGTCAGTTCGACTCTGACTAGAGGCACCAATTTATAAGAAAAAGATGATTGAATCATCTTTTTTTGTTTATTCAGTTTCCTCATAACGAGATGTATATAAGTCTGGGTTTGTATCTTCTTCCGGTGTTAATTTTGAAAGCATCTCTTCCATATTTGGTAAATCTTCTATAGAAGAAAGGCCAAAGTAATCTAAAAACTCATTCGTTGTTTCGTAAAGAATTGGTCTACCTGGAGCATCACTTCTACTACCCTCTTTGATAAATCCTTTTGCAACAAGTTTACGAATAAGAGAGGAAGAACTTACTCCTCTAATATTATCAATTTGTACTCTTGTAATTGGCTCATTGTACGCAATAATTGCTAAGGTTTCTAAAGCTGCTTGCGAAAGGGCGTTGGTTTCAGGATTCTCAATTAGTTTTTGATAATACTTTTTATGTTCAAATTTTGTGGTTAATTTAAAACGGTTTCCTAAAAAATCAATTCTAAGTCCTCTATCTTCTTGTTCATAGTCCTTTTTTAATTCCATGATTAATTTCTTAGAATCCTCTTCTGTTATTTCTAAAACATCTTGTATTTGCTCTAGAGTTAATCCTTCTTCTCCTACCACAAATAAAAGACCTTCTAGTACTGCTTTATTCATTTTCACACACCTCACAGGTTATCTCATCTGACATATCTTCTTGAACGAGTCTTATTTCCTTACTTTTTGCCATCTCCAAAATTGCTAAAAAAGTCGCAATAATATATTCTTTGGTAGCAACAGGAAATAACTCAAAAAATGATACTTTCTTTTTCTCTTTTAGTATATTTTTAATTTCATGTCTTCTAGTTGAAATACTAATTTCATTTACGGTTACTTTGGTATTTAATGGCCTGTTTTCTATTTTTCTTTGGTAATACTTTAAGAAGGCATCCATTAAATCGTCTAGTGTAACATTAGAGCAAATTTCTTTTGACTCTTCTCTATATTCTTCCATATTTTCAGGAGATTTTGTATAAATATCTTGCCTTAATAATTCTTTTTCCTGAAGAAGTTTGGTGATGTCTTTGTAGGCTTGATATTCTAGTAGTCGATTCATTAATTCTTCTCTTGGATCTGCCTCTTCTTCTTCCTCTATCTTATTATTGGGAAGAAGCATCTTTGATTTAATCTCCATAAGTTCTGCAGCCATTACTAAATATTCTGAAGAAATCTCTAGATTCATTTTTTCTTGTTTTTCTAGAAAATCTACATATTGTTTGGTAATGGATTCTATTTCTATATTCATAATGTCCATCTTAGATTCTTTTATCAAATGTAATAATAAATCTAGCGGACCTTCAAAATCTTGAATTTTAAATTCTACTTCCATGATATCACTCCGAACTATATAGTTATTATATCAAAAATTTTAATTTTGTAAAAATGAATTCTGTATTATAATATTCTTGGGTGGATATTATGAAAGCATTTCATGAATTAGATGAAGGTTTTATTTGTGAGAATTGTGGAAGAAAAGTCGTTCCTTTAGAGTATTCTTCAAGAGATCATTGTCCTTATTGTTTGTATTCTAAGCATGTCGATATTCAACCTGGAGATCGGCAAAACTCTTGCCGTGGTTTTTTAAAACCGATTGATGTGGAAAAGTATAAAGACACTTATAAGATTATTTATCAATGTGAAAAATGTGGAGATATTCATAAAAATATTATGGCAAAAGATGATGATTTAAATGAAGTCATTCGAATTTCTGCTCACAGTTAATAAAGGAGATAAAAATGGATTCTAAAAAATTACTTATTTTTGATTTTGATGGAACTCTTGCCGATACGGTTCCTCATGTTATTCACTGTATTCAAAAATGTGCGAAACACTTTTCTTTAAAAGAAGTATCTTATGAAGATGTAGAAAAATTAAATGGCTCTGTTTTAGCAGATGCCATGAGAGCACTTGGTGCTGTAGATTCTCAATTACCAGAAATTAGAAAGTATTATGGAGAAATCTTTTTAGAAGATCTTTCTGATGTCATATTATATGATGGTGTAAAAGAAGTACTTTCCCAATTGAAAAAGGATGGTTACACTTTAACTTTGGCTACCAATCGTGGAAGCAATACTCTTTTTCCATTACTTGAATTTTTAGGATTAAAGGATTTATTTACTAAAGTGGTTTGTGAAGATCATGTAGTAAACAGAAAGCCTAGTTCTGAGATGGTAGATCTTATTTTAGAAGAATACCATTTTCAAAAAGAAGATACTCTTGTTTTGGGAGATACTGTTTTTGATATTTTAATGGCTCAAAATGCAGGATGCTCTTCTTGCTATGTATGTCATAGTGGAAATCCTAGTGAAAATGTGATGGCAATGCAGCCTGATTTTATTATTTATCGATTCCAAGAATTGGTTCAGAAAAGTAGAGGTTAAGATATATGGATGAATTAGTCAAGAAAGCTATGGGAATTTCGAATCTACAAGAATTAGATTCTTTTGAGTCGTTAGATTCCAATCAATTATTATTTATTCTTATAAAAGCTCAACGATATGATCTATTAATTAATTATCATATCAGAATGGATCCTAGTCATCAGGAAACTTTTGAAACACTAGTAGAGTATTTATTGTCTAGTGATGAAATGACTTATTATCTGCATATGAATGGTTATACTTTCTCCTTGGATGAATTAAAATTCATTCTTGATCTTGTTTATCAAAAGCATCAAAATTCTTGGTATAATTTCTTTTCCTACTTTTTTTATGATAAAGATCTTCTAGACGATTTTGTTGAAAAAAATGAGAGCTTCTTTAGAAAAGTTCTTAGAGAAAATCATACTATCAGTTTTTATGTATTAGAAGAAGTAAATTCTTTCATTGGAATTGCTTTAGAAGAAGGTAAAACTTCTTGTATACGTCAATTAGAAGGTTACTCTGTTTCTAATTTAAAAAAACTAGTTCTTTTCATAAAAAAAGGGGGAAAGATTCCAGACTATTTAGGAACAGATCGTTTTGCTAAGCATCTATTTGACTTAAAAGATCAATTGGATGCAGAGGAATTAGCTATCTTACTAGATTTATTAAAAGAAAAAGTGATTTATGATCAGGACCCTTCTCATGGAAGAATCTCTTTTCGTAAACTAGTTACCGATAATATTGATTATTTAATTCAAGTAGTATCTGACAGTAAGATTATGCCAATTTGCCTTGTCCGATCAGAAATATTTAGAGATGAATGTATTAAAAAGGATCGATTGGATTTGGCTATTTTATGCATCATTCCTCCTTATATAATGGAAGAGCCTTCTTTGGCTTCTCGTTATGCAAAAGAATTAGAAATTGATCCAGAAAATCTTAAACATCGAGCTCAATGGTTATTCCATTATTATGAAAGGAATCATGATATTTTTCAAACTATTGTGGGAACATCTTTCAGAGATTCTATCTTTCAATTACCTGAGGAACATTATGAAAGATTTATTAATGATATTACGATTCAAATGGAGATTGCTAAATTAACCGATAAAGAGCTTTCTATTTTAAAAAAAATTCTAGAACTTTATGATTATCAAGAATATGACATTTCTTCTATGATTGTGAATATTATTCAAAATATAAAGGATTATCCTGAGCTGATAGATACTATTTCAGCTAATGATTTATCTAATCATGAAATAAGAAGTCTTGTTAGTGTTTTACAACTATCTAAAAATCCATTTCGTATTCATTCTTTGGGTCAATTAGAGAACTATCAGGAAATAAAGAGAAAGTTTTTTATAGAAGAGTTTGATAATCATGATTTAGATACAAATAAAGATCTTTTATTGGCTGTCCTTTTCAATATTTCTTTTCAAGAAGCAAAATACATTTGGGATAAATATTGTCATCAAGACAAAAATGTCCTTGAACAGTTAAAAGAAAGTGAGTTATCTAGTACAATCTATCATTATTTTGTGCTTATTGGAGAAATTGTAGAGTGTCAAGATCAGGAAATGCTTTTTAATCTTTATCAACAGCAAAATGAAGAGGCCTTTTATAAAGGAGAAATTCCACTAGAGCCTTATATAAGAAGTCAATATACTAAGCTATACTCTAAATCTTTGTACAAAGTCGATGAGGGAGAGGGAGTATATGGTCCAAAAGATCATATTTCCAGCCAATTTACTTACCACAATCACACAATACCGGTTTATTTTCCAAGAACAAATTTTAAGTTTTTTATTCATTGTCTTGGTCATTTTTCTGAAGAAACTACGGATAATTATATGACAAACTGGATGGAAATGCCTCAATTACAGGATCATTTTGTTGCTTGTAGCTACATTAGTGAAAAAGGAATTTATTCTTCTATAACGGATGATAATGTTGTTCTTGCATTTGATTCTTTGGAGGGTGGTTCTATCTTAGCTATGGGAAGAACGGATATCGATTCTTATGGAAGTTATGCCTCTTCTTATAATGGCTCTAGAGAAGTGCAGCAAAGAAATGGACAAAGAGCAAGGTTTTTTCTTCCTCAAAAAATATTAAAAACAGTTGGATATAATGAAATTGTAATAGAAAGACGAAATACAGAACAATTAAATAGAAAACATTTTAAAAGAAAACCAGACTATATTATTATGAGGGCAAGTAATATGGATCCTAGTAATTTCCTACTTTTGGAAACTTTATATCAAACTACTTTATCTTTTCTTTCTGTAGAAGATCAAGAAGAAATTAAGAAAGTGAAACGACCAAAGGAATTATTAGCTCTGTTTATGAAATATAATGATTTCATTTCTCAGCAAGCCGATCATCTGAATATTCCTCTTTCACAATTATTGGATTCTTATATTCAATCTGTTAGAAAAGCTAAATATTATGAAAGTTGTATAAAGGCAGCTAGTGATTTTAATATCCCTCTTGTAGTAATTGATGAAGATTATTATTTTCATAAATTATTATCTGAGTCTAGTGTGTATGATGAGGAAACAAAGTTAAAAATCTCTTCTTTATTTCAAGATAGTGGAATCTATGAAAGAAAGAAAATATTTGAACGGGTTTCTCAAGAATTGGATCTTACAGATTTACTAAATGCTTCTTCTTCTACATTTTCATTTTAAAAGACTAATTTATAGTCTTTTTTTTTGAAATCATCATGTGGTGCACTTGATATTATAAATTATCATATAAAAATAAAATTATTTCAAAAAATACAGTGACATTTACAGTGACATTTGTGGTATAATATTTATAGAAAAAGAGTGATAGAATGAATTTATTTGATAAAATTATACCTATATTTCATATTGATGATGAAATGAAAAAAATAATAGAAGAAATTGAAAGAAAATTAAATATCATTGAAATTAACGATAGGCAAAAAAGAAAATATATGATTTCAAAAGCTAAAGTTAGATCAGTTCATTCATCACTTGCAATAGAGGCAAATTCATTATCATTGTTTGATGTTGAAAATATATCAGAAAATAAACAAGTGATAGGTAAAAAAGATGAAGTTCAGGAAGTTAAAAATGCAATAGAGGTTTATAATCATATAAATGAATATGATTATAAAAGTGAAAAAGATTTGTTAGAAGTTCATGAGCTTATGATGAAATACTTTGATGAAGATAATGGTAGCTATAGAAATCATGGTGAAGGTGTTAAAAAAAATAATGAAATTATATATATGGCACCTGAAGCAATATTAGTTCCAACATTAATGAAAAGTCTATTTGATTATATTAATGATAGTGGGCTAAATACTATTATTTTATCAGCAATTTTTCATTACTATTTTGTATCCATTCATCCATTTTCTGATGGAAATGGAAGATTAGCCAGATTTTGGGTTTCACTAATGTTAATTAATTATAATAAAAAATTTGAATTTATACCTGTAGAAGAAGAAATATATTTAAAACAAGATGAATATTACTCATCAATTGCTAAATGTCATAATAATGGTAATGTTAACGTCTTTATTAAATTTCTTATAAATATAATTAATTCATCATTAGATAAAATAATTATAAATAGTAATTTTACTTTGAATGATATACAAAATAAAATTATAGAATTGATTACTAATAATAATAGAATTACACAAAATGAAATAGCAAATATTATTGGAGTTAACGTTAGAACTATTAAAAGAAATTTTAAAATATTAATAGATAATTCAATAGTTGAAAGAATTGGTTCAGATAAAACAGGTTATTGGCAAATTTTAAAATAAAAAAACGTCGATTATTTCGACGTTTATTTCAAATGGAGCAATTGCTACAAAGATGTAACACACTTCACATAACAAAATTCATTTGTATTTGATATATCAATTATAACGCTTGTATTTGATTTAATCAATATCTTTGAATCATATTTTAAAAAAGAGTAGAGGAATAG
>JAFRIU010000006.1 GCA_017432645.1 Bacilli bacterium | reverse complement strand
ACAATACTAGTATTTAGTTGTGCGTTTTCACCAAGTACAAAAAAAGCAGCTTTTATTTGATTCTCTTTTAATATATCTAAAATTTCTGGCGTATATTTCGGGTCTGGTCCATCATCAAATGTTAATACTACTTGTTTCCCATTTGGTTTTCCATATCGTTGCACTTCATATGCAGATGGTAAGGATTGATATACTTCATCTGTAAGGTAACCATCTTTGCCTACTTTAAAATCTCTCAATCCATTTTTTCTTTCATTCTCAATCTGTAAAATTTCACCTTGTCCAGAATAATTTACTTCATCTAAACTATTGATTTTATGTAATACATTAGGATTTTTTTGTACCTCAATCGGATTTTTTAAAACTTTCCATATTGTAGGATCTTCTGCTCCTAATCTCCATAGCGCAAATCCATTTGCATTATTGTCCATTGCGATTTTCACTTGATTATAGAGAGTAACGCCATCTAAGAACCAAGCAGTATGTTCTTTCTCTCCTGTTTTATATCTAAAATAAGGGTTCCCACTACTCTTATCCCATTGAATTTTCATATTTGAACCTTGAGCCATTGCCATAACTTCTGAAAAAGTTAATGATTTCGCTGGTTCTTTACTATTCACTTCCCAATCATATCCATAGTTACCGAAAGCAACTATAAGTTTATTAGACGGAATATTCAGTTCTTTCAATGTATGTTGGAACCACTTATTTGAAGCAATTGGTCCTGGTTCCCCGGCTCCATAGTGCTCATCGTACATCATTACAATCATTCGATCTATTATTTTTGCTAACGCACTATAATCAAAAGCCTTATCATTAGCTGGAACATCTTGTGTAACGAGCAAATCATGTTGATGAAATTCCGTAGTAAGTTCTTTCATAAAATTTGTTAAGTTTTCTCTATCACTTTCAGGTACGGCCTCAAAGTCAATATTAATTCCTGAAAAATGATTCTTTTTAACTTGGCTTACTAAATCATTAATAAACTTTGTCTTTACATCATTTGAGGAATTCAGTAACTTATGAATTAGCACACTATCAGGACCAGAAGCTTCCTCAGTATAATTAGTAAGCAAAGGCATAATCTTCACTTGATTTTTTTCTGCCAACTTTACTATCTCAGGTTTGATTTCACTTCTAATCGTTAAATCTGCTTTTAAATGATACCACTCTGGTACTAACGTAGTTAAGGAATCGATATTTTCTTTTAAAGAAGCGGTACTATTTTCATCCCAGTTTACATAAAAACCATACACTTCTTTAGGTTGTTTACTATCCTTCGGCGGATTCACCAAATTTTCATTATCCTTCGTTCCGGTATTTGGGTTAAATTCTTCCTTCTTTAACTGCTGATCACTAAGTTTTTGATTAATTGGTACAAGTTTAGTATCTTGTTGTACAGCGGTATTCATATTTGGAATTTCTGGTGTTGAAAAAATACTTTGAAAGAAAAAATAAAATACAACACCTACACTAACTATTGAGATACATAGAAACGAAATAAAGGCTATGTTTCTCCTTCCTTTCGGATCATAAAAAACAGGTTTTTCTTTATCTTTCTCTTGTTGAATGTTTTTCTCCATTATATTTTTCACATACTCCTTCTTAATAGAACTATAAAATAATAAAGTGCAACTTTAATCAGCCCTCACCAATTGGGCATTTACAAGCAGCCCAACTCCCACCTAACTTCTTTGCTCCAGCCAAATTTTGAGATGGGAGTTTTACTGCCCACAATAGCGAGAGAAATCCTTTTAGCTTTGAAATGAATCTCTCACTTCCATATTCTATTGATTCTTCTTCTCATTCCCTTGCTGGTGGCCTCTATTTTCTTGTTGAGACCCCCTACCGTTGTTCCCTT
Source organism: Bacilli bacterium (assembly GCA_017432645.1). GTDB lineage: Bacteria > Bacillota_I > Bacilli_A > RF39 > UBA660 > UBA3789. The sequence goes on along the minus strand of JAFRIU010000006.1, from coordinate 2,798 downwards.
GCTCGTTTCCGTCATTTTCTTTCTGGGATCCTCTTCCATTGTTCCCTTGCTGATTCCCGTTATTTCCTTGTTGAGGATCTCTTCCATTATTCCCTTGTTGAGACCCTCTTCCGTTGTTCCCTTGCTCGTTCCCATTATTTCCTTGTTGAGACCCTCTTCCGTTGTTCCCGTGTCCATTTCCATTATTCCCTTGTTGAGACCCTCTTCCGTTGTTCCCTTGCCCATTTCCATTATTTCCTTGTTGAGATTCTCTACTGTTATTCTCCTGTTGATTCCCTCTATTTTCTTGCTGAGATCCTCTTCCATTGTTTTCTTTTATTTGCTTCGATGGCTGTCCCTCTGTTTTCTTTTGTTCTTTCTGCTCTTGCTTTTCATATTTTTTTTCTTTTACAGGAGATAAATCCATTGATGCATCAGGAGATGACTCCGGCTGTGATTGCACCTCTTCTTCATTTTCCACCGGATTAGGCGGCGTGGCAGGAGGAGTAAGCGATTTGTTTTTCTCATTCTCTTGCTTTATATAGACACCTGTGCCAATTCCAGCTTTTCTAGCATTCTCTCGTACTTGCATCGTGCTACTTTGATATTCAACTGTAATATGTTTTAACTCATATTCTTTCTTTAATTCTTTCATTGCCTTTTCCAAAAGTGGTTCTAGTGCCTTGTCCTTTGCAACAGCTGTTAGCATAACTTGCTTATCTTTCGTTAAATACTTATCCTCTTGACTTTGCTTTATAATAGTACGTATTACTTCTTGCAATTGTTTATTTTCCCAATGCTTCAATTCTTTTAAAATACGCCTTCCATCATCATTACAAGCCTGCAAATCTATAACACGAAAATCCTTTGTTACGCTCACCTCTAAACTTGGATTTATATCAACTGAGACGTAAGCAAATACTTTTTCTTCTGGTTGGTTGTAGAAAAACAGCACTGCAAATAGAAAACAAGCAACAAGTATTGATGCAGGTTTTAGAAAGGAAGGGATCGAAAAATACGATGCTTTTTGTTCTTGCTCATCAAATGAGATTTCCTCCCCGATCATGCAAGAATCCCCTTTTCTTTTACACGTAATAAACTCTCCATTTGGTGTTAAAACAACTACGCTATGCTTTTTTATATCCATCACAATTCCTTTATTCATCATGCTTTTCCCCTCTTATGTAATCCAGAATATATGTATAGTTGTTTGCAAAAATAATACACATTGCAATAATGTATTTTCTATGTCGTTCCAACGTTTTACGACTTACCCTAACACGCGGTTCAATATGTTTAAGCGGTAACTTTTTCTTTCGGAACAGCTCTTCCATCATTTCCTCTTCTTTTATAATAATTTTTACAATTTCTATTAAGTGCTCACGCGTATCACGATGCTTAGGAGATTCTTTAGCAAGCTCTGAGAATGTGATTTTAAACTCAGCTAGCACACTTTGAAAATGAAGAATTTCCTCCTTACGGTTACTATTTTCCATCTCTTTCATATACTCCGTAAGCGACACTTGCATTTCTAACATTTCCTCTTGCTCATCTTCTTTTAAAAAGACAAAGTTATGTTTAGACTCCTTACGTATATAGTCAATTACATCTCTTTTTATAAGAAGATCAGCAAACGCTAAAAAGGATTTTCCTTTTGTATAGGAATACTGTTCAATTGCTTCGTTAAATGCAAACAATCCAATGCTATATTCATCATCCTGTTCTGTAATATATCGGCGGCAGACAGATGAGATTGATTTTCTAATAAAAGGCTGATACTGTACGATAAACGCTTCTTTATCTTCTTCGTTGTTTTGTATGTTACATACGATATCTTCTATTTTCGGTTTTCTTAAGATCTTCATTACTAAACTCAACACTTGTAATCTCCCAGCCTCCTTCAAATAGCAAAATGGCCACTACACAAGTGACCATTTAACCAGATTTTCTTGGTACTTTTCTTCGGTCTTGTTTTCTTGCTGTTAGTTATATTTTTAGAGTCTAACGTTTTCTTAATGATTTTTCCTTTTCTCTCGGCACTACAGTTAGGTTTGTATTTTTATCTACTTTCTTATTTTCTACCGTTCGTTTTGCTTATTCTTTTTCTATTTTATCTGCAATCCTTGAATAACTCTCCTCTATACCATTGGTAATTTCATCCTTTTATTTTGGATGCCCACCTAATCTAGTAATTTTATTAATGCTTCTATATTCTTTCATAGTCATTTTTCTTCTATTTATTTTCTTCACTATACATATTCGGAGGAATACATAGTTTTATGGGGGTCAAAAAATATTTTTATAAAAAAATACATATTTATTTCAAAAATAAAAACCACCAATTTGAAAAAGGATAATCAAATTGGTGGTTTTCTTATAATATCTATTAAATTAAGTTGGATTCTCATTATATCTAAAAAAGTACTAGCTATCCTCTTCTGATTTTCTCCATTTTTATCTTTCTTGGTTATCATAATATGTCTTATCTGCGTATTTTCTATCATTTCCTTTTAGATAAGCTAAAATTACTTTCGGATTTTTAAGTAAAGTCCAGTCTCCATATGTATCAAATCTTCTGCATGAAGTTATCATTCCATTTTTAATAGTACCGAATTTCTTATTATTTTTCTTTCCCCACTCTTTTAAACGTTTAGCGAAATCTGCATCTTCTGCCATAAGCATGTTTTCATTAAATCCGTTGATTGCCATAAAGTCTTTTCTATAGCACCAAAAAATCCCTACAGATATAGCTCCGTACTTAAAAAGTAAGGGAATTATAATTAGAATTGCAGAAAAGAATATTCCAAAAGACATTCTTT
>JAFRIU010000005.1 GCA_017432645.1 Bacilli bacterium | reverse complement strand
ATCAAGTATATCAAGCTTTTCTGATGAGATATTTTGTCAAAGTGTAAAGTAAAAGAAGATTTCTCTTCTTTATTCTAAAATCATTATATAACCTTCTTATTTTTAGTTCAAGGATAAACTAGTCTTTTTTACGATGAAGGAACTCTCTTAACAGTTTGGTTAAAGCTCTTTTTTCAATTCTAGATACATAGCTTCTAGAGATTCCCATTTTTTTAGAAATACTTTTTTGCGTTTCCTCTTCTGTATTTTCTAGACCATAACGATTTATAATAATTCTTTTTTCTCTTGGACTTAATACTTTTAAGTACTCTTTTAATTGTTCGATATTATCTTTCTTCTCAATGTCATCACAAAAGTCTGTATTCTCTACTTGAAGAACATCTCCTATTGCAATTTCGTTTCCATCCTTGTCATATCCTACTGCTTCATTAATAGAAATATCTTTGGTATACTTATTATTCTTTCTAAAATACATTAAAATTTCATTTTCAATACATCTAGCACAATAAGTAGTAATCCTTACTTTTTTATCTGGTGAGAAGGTATCTACTCCTTTGATTAAGCCTATCGTTCCAATACTAATTAAATCATCCATATCAGTATATTTACTGTCATATTTTTTGGCGATATGTGCTACTAATCTTAAATTATGCTCGATTAATTTCCTTCGGCATTCTTTATCATTGTTCATTTTACCTCTAATACATTTTTCCTCTTCTTCTTTAGATAAAGGATCTAGAAAAACATCATTAGAATAGCTTCCTGTAAAAAGAAAAAGATTTTTTAATAATAAAAATAAAAACATATAATCACCTAGTGAATTATATGTCTATTTTTGTTATTTATTTTTTGAAAATAGTTTTTTTGCTATATTTTCATAAGTTTCTAGTAAGAATTTTCTATTTAGTAAAATAGAATAAATAACGGCAAGCGCTAAACTAAGAATATTTAAATATAGATTCCTTTGATAATAGAAATAAATAACTACAGTAAAGATTAGGATTGTTTTTAGTATTAATGATTTTTCTATGGTAATGTTTACGTATTTTTTCATATCAAAGTGACGATAAATCATCATAACAAAGTAAGATATCGTAGTAGATATTGCAGCAGCATATAAGCCTAATTTTTTGATAAATATTACGTTAATTACTACATTGATAACGGCTCCTAATACAGCAGTAGAAGCCACTTGCTTAGATAATTTCTTGGCCAAATAAATTTGACTATATAAACAGATGGCAACATTAAATACCGTTCCTAAAACTAAGAATGGAATATAAGGATAAGCATCATTATACTCTGCATTAATAAAAATCGGAAACAGGAAAGGCATACAAGCAATCATTCCGGCTCCCATAGCAGTAAATAATTTAATGACAGTATTAAAGATATCCGAGAAAAATTCATCACGATCTGGGCTGTTGATATGTAAGGCAGCACTTTCACTCCAACTTAAATTAAAGACTCCCGTTAAGCTAGAAATAATAGTTGGGAACTTATTACTGATAGCATATAAACCGTTTGCAGCTGATCCTAAAGCGTAAGTAATGATTGTTCTATCACTAGCGTTTACTATCCACCAACTAATTCCATTAGGAATTAACGGAATAGAATATTTATTCATATCTTTGATTAATTTCTTATCTACTAAACTAAAATCAATATAACGATACATCTTTAGGCGGAAGAATAAATATAGAGCACAAACTAAATTCGCAATAGCCATTGATAGAATCATACCATTTGCTTGCATATTAAAATGAACAATTAAAATGATATTCGATGCAATAGTCGTGATTCCCGTTAGAATACAACTAATTGCGTAGTCTACTGTTTTTCCAAAGCCTCTTGTGATTTGTAAGAAGTTTCCTGATAATACACAAACGATAACATCAAATAAGATAAACCATCTAAGAGGAATGGTTATAAATGAAGTCACCAAAATATAAAGAAGTGAAAACGTTAAAAGACTAATACCCAATATGTAAAAGTTATTGCTCATCAATTTTTTGGTATCTTTTTCTTCCCCTCTGGCATCAATCAGATACCTAAAGACACTCATTTCTAGTTCTAATGTGATAATAGGAACAAATAGCGTAACATAAGTTTGAATGATATCTACTAAACCATATTCACTTTTGATTAAGCGTGCTGTATATAAAGGTAGTAAAAAATAAGAAATTAATTGTGTACTTACTTTCCCAAAGAAAATAATTAAAGTATTCTTAAGTAGTTGTCTCTTTTTCATTCTTTTTCCTCCTTAATAAATAATAACATAATGTAGAAGACGTTCCTCCTACGGTATCAATTGCAACATCTAATAATTGTCCTGAACGTTCATTTATAAACAATTGATGAAGCTCATCACTACATGCATAAAGAAAAACAAAGAAAATTGCATATAAAACTTCTTTCCAAGTAAGAGGATGAAAATCTTCTAAAACTAGGATTGATAAAATTCCAAGAACAAAGTAAAGAGAAAAATGGGCTGTTTTTCTAATATATTTAGAATACTTTTCTATATATTGTTCTTGTTCTTCTTTTGGAATTTCTCCTCTTATAATCAATTTGCTTAACCAAAGAACCACTCCATTACTTTTTTCTTTGGATTGGACGCCATTATCCATAGAAAAGGAAAATATTAATCCCATCCAAGCTACTAAACATACTATTTTTAGTACTCTAAAAAACATAGTATCACCTATATCAATATATCATAAATTTAAGAAAATGAAAACTGATAAAAAAACACGAGTATTTTATCGTGTCTTTCTACTATACTTGCTATCAATTCCATAGTATTCTTCTAAGGCAATCCAATCTCCATTATTGTATAGTGTCGTTGCAAGAGGAATTCCTACATATCGATAATGCCATGGTTCATATTCATATCCAGTAATGTTTTCTTTTCCTTGTGGATACCGCAAGATAAATCCATATTGATAAGCATTATCATTTAACCATTTTGCTTGAGCAGTACTTCCAAATCCATCCCAATCATTTGTTAAATCGATAGCCATTCCTGTTTGATGTTCCGAATACCCAGGTCGTGCAGAATAGGTGTCAGCTGCTTCTTGTCCATCCATATTACACCAATAGTTGTAGGTATAGGCTTGATTCTCATAGGAGCGAAAGCCACTATAAATTTGAAGAGTATATCCGGCGGCTGAGGCGGCTTGGGCCATTTGTAAATAGGCACTCATGGTATCTGATGTTAAACCACCTGGATTATAAGTTGAAGGTAAGGCATAGCTCTTATTGGCAATTAATGTACCATCAACATAAGTGCAACCATCAATTACTTCCATCTTAAACTCTGGTGTGGTGTTCTGTTTAGCTGGTTCGATTTCTTCCACTTCGGCTTCTGGTAAAGCAGCATACTCTTCTTGCTTTCTTATTGTTTCTGCATCCATTCTATTGATTTGTGTTGGAGTAATTTCTGCTTTCCTTTCATCAGTTGATTGCTGCACAAAAGGAATGCTATCTGCACAAGCAGAAGATACTAATGAACTGTCCGGTTCTGAATAAGTTTGTGAGTCTGCCAGTTGGGAAGAAATGGCATTTTGCGAATAACTGTTTCCCTCTGCAGAAATCTTTTTAGAACTTTCCGGTATTGTTTGCACTTCTCCAACTGTTGTTTTTGTAAAGTTTGTTTTTACTGTTAGATTTCTTACTACGTCTCCAAATTTCACTGCTGCTAGTTTTTGAAATAAATCGTTTGCATTATTAATCATACTAGTTAACTGTGTATTTAAATTCGCAATATCACTAGTTAACTGTCTAATCGAAGAACTTAAGTACTGAATATATCCATCATAAGTAGAAGAGGCCATGGAGAATCTTTTTAACGTTTGATAATTACTGATTTCTCTATCATATTGATTTTGATATCTTTCTTTTAAAGATTCTTCTCTTCTCTTTTCTGTTTGTACATTTACACATGCTTCTAATTGTTCTATTATTTTCTCGGTAATAGTAATAAGGGAATTAAATCCTCCACTATTGATATCCGATTGAACTTTTTGCATGGAATTCTGTATATCTGTTTCTATAAATTCTTGGATTTTGCTAGATATATCATCTTCCCAATTAGAAAAGGAAATATTTCTTGCATCGTTTTGAATTTCTGTAGCTGATTCAGAGTAAACGCTACCTAAGCTTTGTAGATTCTCCAAGAGTGCTCTTGCTTCTTCTAAAACTGTTTCTACATTACTTCCATCACTACGAACAAGATTTCTCATCATGGAATCTCCTCCTTTTTATACTTTTTCTCTTATTTTTCGATTAGCAAGAGCCTGATATGCTTCCTCTATATCATTAAAGTAAATTGTTTTATCTTTTAGTTTTTCATAGGTTTCATTTCCTTTTCCTAGGATTAAAACCATATCATTATCTTCAGCCATATCAATGGCTTTTTGAATAGCTTCTCTTCTATCGATTACAATCTCATAATTCTTGTTGTTTTCATCAAATTCTTTGATAATATCTTGACAGATAGCCATAGGGTCTTCACTTCTTGGATCTTCATACGTGAAAATGGCATAACTAGCATTTTCCACTACAGTTTTTCCTACTTTTGGTCTTTTATACGGATCCCTTTCTCCTGCTTGACCAATGACAACAATACTCCGTTTGATATCTAATGTATGAACAAAGTTTAATAATTTAGAAATTCCATTTGGCGTGTGTGCATAATCTACCATAACATAGTACGGAGTGTTCGTTTTTAATAGCTCTAGTCTACCACTTATTTTTAACTGGTCAATTCTAGATAGAATAACTTGCATTCCAATTCCTGCAGCATAAGTACAAAGAATGGCGCAGGCTAAATTATAAACATTAAAGTCTCCTAGTAAAGGACTAGTAATGGAATAGTCTTTTCCTTTCATACGGAATTGGATATCTGTGTGATCTGGGAAAATATCAAAATGGACAATTTGTAAATCATTATCCTCTCCTACTCCATAGGTTAGAATTTGTCCTTGACAAGCTTTCTTGGCATTTTCGAAGTATGAATCATCATGATTTAAAATACAATATCCTTCTTTTTTGGTTTGTTGAAATAACATTAATTTTGAATTTAAATAATTTTCAAATGTGCCATGAATGTTTAAATGTTCTGATGTGACATTAGTAATAGCGGAAATATCAAATCTCGTTGCCTGAAGTCTTCCTCTAAAAAAAGCTTCACTACTTGCTTCCATGGCGGTATAGTGGCAGCCAAAATCCACAAAATCTTCTAGATATTGGTATAAATATGGTGCATCCGGTGTCGTATTAGGATTGTCTCCTGTAAAGCCAGCGCAACTTCTTCCATTCGTTCCAATGTAACCACATAAATCACTACCAATTAGAGTTTGAATAATGGTAGTCGTACTTGTTTTTCCATCGGTACCTGTAATTCCAATCATTTTCATTTTTTGGTCAGGATAGTCGTAGAACTTTTGACATAAGTATGGAAGTTCTTTGTTAGTATCTGGAACTTTTATGACAGGAATATCTTGTTTTCCTACATCCTTACTGACAATTAGTGCAGCTGCCCCGTGTTTTTTGGCATCTTCAATAAAATCATGACGATCTGCAGTTACTCCTTTTGTGCAAACAAATAAGTCCCCTTCTTCTACTTCTTGAGAGTTTATTTTGATTCCTTTAATCATGACATTGGAGTGAATTCCTGGATATAGTTCTTCTAACGTTTTCATATCTTACCACCTATTTCATTGTATCATGACAAAAAAAAATAGTAAATGTTGGAAAGTAAAAAAACTGCTTGAAGGAAATTTGCTTTTACGTTAAAATGAAGATAGGTGATAAAATTGAAAACAGTTGTTTTTGGTGCTGGAACAGACCTAGGTGTTCATATTGATGGAGCCAATTTAGGACCTGTCCAATTATTAAATGATATTAAACCTTTTTTTCATGGAGAAACTGTTCTTTTTGAACGAGATAAGACACTTATCAAAAGTAGAAATCTATCTGATAGAAGAAAAAATGAATATGAAGTAGAGGCTTTTAATTCTAAGCTTTATAAAACGATGGTCGATAAAATTAAAGAGGAATGTTTCCCAATTATGATTGGAGGAGATCAATCTGCTTCTATTGCTTCTGCTTTAGCTTCCGCTAAGGTCAATGTCGATGTAGGGTTAATTTGGATTGATTGTCATCCAGATTATCACACCTTTGAAACTACCGTTTCCGGAAATATTCATGACCTTTCTCTTGCTGCTATTAATGGTTATAAAAATAATGACTTACGTTATTACCATGATGGAAAAATTATTCAACCTTCTAAGACGGTTATTATTGGAGCTAGAAATATGGATGATGCCGTTAGAGATAATGTTCGTTATTCTGGTGTTACGGTTTTCACTACTCAGGATATCAAAGAAAAAGGAATTGAAGCGATTATGGATGAAGCTTTTCAAATTGCTGGTTTTAAGGCTAAAGGAATTCATATTTGCTACGATTTAGGAATTATTGATCCTGATTTTGCTCCTGGAGTTAGCGTTCCTGAATTTGATGGTATTACAGAAGAAGAAGCTATGCAACTTAATGAATACATTATTAAGCATATTAATAGCGTTTTATCCTATGACTTGGTGGAGTTCAATCCTCTTAGAGATGTAGATCGTAAAACCGAACAAATTGCATTGAACCTACTTGCACAAATTATACGTGCAGCTGAGAATAAAAAGAAATTTGAACAAAAGACTTATTATTAAAAAGAAAAGGACCTAACTTTAGGTCCTTGTTTTTATTCTGTTATTGGTTCTACAGATGCAAGAGTATAATGTGCTCCATCTTGTTGATAGGTAATCTTGTAAGTAGTCATTTCATCTTTAAATTGTTCATAAATACTATCTTCAAATGATTTTGTAGAATTCTTTTCATAGTAGTCTTTAGCATTAAATACTGTATCGGTAATTAATTCTTTGGAATCTCCATATTTATATAGTTGGAATGATATCTTAGATTCATATTCATCAACACTTTCAGAAATATTCATATCTGGCTTCACAAAATCTGCTTTTAAAAATTTAATATATACATATAGATTAGTTCTATCTTTTTTGCTTTTTTCATATTTTATTATTAACTTGCTTTTGCCACCACCTATACCAAAATATAGTCCTAAATCAGACAAAGCATATCTGCCATTGGGACAATTCATAATATAATATTCATCCCATTTTTCAAATTCAGTTAGAAAATCTCCCTCTATTTTTTCAGGAAGTTCTAAATTTTTAATTTCTTTTCCATACTTTTTTTCTAAATTATCTTTTAATTCACTTATATTATATGAACTACAAAATCTGTAACTATCTGGCACAGGCAAAGGATTTTTTTGAATATTTTTACCTTGCATTTCAAATAGTGTATTATGAACTAACCAATTTACATCCATTTCTGATACTGATACTTTTTTATTTGAAAAAGCTGTGTAATACATGTTAGTTGTTTCAGTTCGCCCATCTCCGCCATATGGTCTTGCGGATGGAATATAACTTATTAATTCATTCGCTTCTTCTTCTGTTAAGTACACTTCTTCTAATGTGTTTTGTTTCTTTCTTTCTGTATCTAGTTGTGAGTTATGATTATATACATATATAATTCCGCAACTAAGTAAGATGATGACAACTAGTAATAACATAATGATTACATTCTTGATTTTTTCTTTTTCATTTACTTCCATATTATTCTTTACT
>JAFRIU010000050.1 GCA_017432645.1 Bacilli bacterium | reverse complement strand
CCTTCTATTTTGGTATCTTCTAAAACACTCAATAAATTATTAGCGGTTTCTTCTGTTACATTTTCCAAGTATGCTTTATAAATATCTAATTCACTCTTTTTTACTTTGTTTAAATCTTTCTGAATTAGTGTCTTGATTTGATTTTTTAAGGCTTGATCAGCTATTCTCATACCAAAGCCAAATTCTGCATTGTCTTCAAATAAAGAGTTTGCCCATGGAATATGATATGGCATAGATGGAGTACTAGCTCCATAGATAGAAGAGCATCCTGTTGCATTCGCAACAATCATTCTTTCACCAAATAATTGTGTTAAAAGTTTTAAGTATGGTGTTTCTCCACAACCAGCACAAGCTCCTGGGAATTCAAACTTAGGAGAAACAAATTGGCTGCCTTTTACCGTTGTGGTTGGCATAACCTGTTTCTTTTCTTTTACTTCTTGGAATAAGTATTTACACTCTTCATCTCTCTTGTCTTCTAATAACTCATGTTTCATTTTCATAACAAGTGCTTTGGCTCCGGCTTTTCCTGGACAGTTTTCTACACATAAGCTACAACCAGTACAATCTGGTAGACTTACTCCTACTGTGAATTTTAAATCTTGATCTTTGATTTTTTCATCACTTAAGTGTCTAGTAACAGATTCTGGAGCATCTAATACTTCTTTTTCATCTAATAGGAATGGTCGAATGACGCCATGCGGACATACTAGGCTACACATATTACAGTGAATACAATTCTCTGGTATATAGCATGGAGCTTCTTCACTACTATCTCTTTTATCTAACTTAGAAGTTCCCGCCTCAAATTCACCATTTGAAAGTTTTAAGAAACTACTTACTGGTAAAGTATCCCCTTCCATAGAATCAATGACTTCAAAGAAACTTCTTTTCTTTGGTGCAATATCACTGTCAAAATCTACATATGGAACTTTTACAGGAATCAAACATTCTAGAGAGGAATCAATTGCTTTGATATTCTTTTCTACTAATCCTCCACCTTTATTGGAGAATTTAGCTGTTAGATTTTCTTTCATTTTTTGAACAGCAAATTCAAAATCTACAATGTGTCCTAGTTTGAAGATGATACTTTCCATGATTGTGCTAATTTTTCCTGGAATTCCTGCTTCATGAGCAATCTTACTAGCATCTACGATAAACATTTTGACGTGTCTAGTTTGTAGTATCTTTTTGTCATGATTACTCATCATTGCTAAAACTTCATCTGGTGTTTTATTGGTATTTAAAATAAAAACTCCTTTTTCGATAATCTTATCTAGCATTTTCATTCGATGAAGATAAGCATCCTTCGTACAAACTACTAAATTTGCTTTTTCTACATAATAAGTACTAGTAATTGGATTTTTTCCAAAACGAAGATTTGCAACGGTTACTCCACCACTCTTCTTTGAATCATATTGGAAATATCCTTGTACATAGGCGTTGGTATAGGTTCCTGTGATCTTCATTAAATCCTTTGAGGCAGATACCATACCATCACTACCATAACCATAGATTAAGAATTCTGCATTTTCACTTGGTATCATGAATTTTTCATCATATGGAATACTTAGATTCGTTACATCGTCTACAATTCCTACTGTAAAGTTGGTATGAACATCTCTGGTATCTAAGAAATCAAATACTCCTTTGATCATTGCTGGAGTGGTATTTTTACTAGATAGTCCATATCTTCCACCAACTACATTTACTCTGGCATCTACGCTCTTGATTGTTTGGACAACATCCAAATATAGAGGTTCTCCACTAGAACCTGGTTCTTTGGTACGATCTAATACTGCTATTTTCTTTACGGTTTTTGGTAGTTCATTTAAGAAGTATTTCGTACTAAATGGACGATATAGATGGACTTCCATCAATCCAACATTTTCGCCTTTTTTTACTAAATAATCTACTGTTTCTTTTATTGTTTCACAAACGGAACCCATAGCAACGATAACTTTTGTTGCATTTGGGCTTCCATAGTATTGGAACGGTTTATATGTTCTTCCTGTTATTTTTCCGATTTCATTCATGTAATTCGCAACGATTGTGGAAACTTTTTCATAATATTTGTTTCTTACTTCTGTTGCTTGGAAATAAATATCTTCATTTTGAGCAGTTCCACGAATACTTGGCTTATTTAAATTCATGGCATGACTACGGAATTCTTCTAAGGCCTTTTCATCGATTAACTCTTTTAATTTTTCGGTATCAATTACATCTACCTTTTGAAGTTCATGACTTGTACGAAAGCCATCGAAAAAATGAAGAAATGGTACTTTTCCTTTGATAGCAGCTAAATGTGCTACTCCTGCTAAATCCATTGCTTGTTGAACAGAGGAAGACGCTAAAATAGCGAATCCGGTACTACGAGTCGCATAAACATCTTGATGATCTCCAAAAATTGACAAAGCATGAGTTGCTAAGCTTCTTGCAGCAACATGAATAACACATGGTAATTGTTCTCCTGCAATTTTATACATATTTGGAATCATTAGTAATAAGCCTTGGCTAGCTGTATAAGTTGTTGTTAAGGCTCCTGCTTGTAAAGATCCATGTACCATACCAGCAGCTCCTGCTTCACTTTCCATTTCTACTACTTTTACTGGCGTTCCAAAATAATTTAGTTTTCCTTCACTACTCCATTTATCGGTAAGTTCTGCCATGGGACTAGCTGGGGTAATGGGATATATTCCCGCTACTTCCGTAAAACCATATGAGGCATAGGCAGCTGCTTCATTTCCATCCATTATTTTCATCATAATTTGTATCCTCCCTACTATTTTTATTATAACATGTTTTTTTTCCAACTATGGTATCTTTTTTTATTTTATCAGCACTTTTATTCTGAAATTTTCTTCTTCTAGACTTCCTTTTTTCAAAAACAGTCTATTTTTCTCTATTTCCTCTTCTTCCATTTTTTTTAATGCACTTCCTTCTAGAATATATCCACTAGATATTTGATTATTCGAATTAAAAATCAGGATAGAAAGTGCATCCTCCTTTATTTCTACTAATGGGATATGATTTCTAATGTGTCTTCCTAAGTAATTTTTTTCTTCACCATCAATATTTAGATAGTGTTCTGTTTGGTGATAGAAAAAGCCATCTTCATTTTCAATTGGAATATGACCTTTTATAATAAAGTAAAATGGATGTCCAAATTTATGGTGTTTGATAGGTCCTCTTAATTCTCTTGAAAAAAATATTCTGTCAAAACGATCCATATTATTCCATACTGCTTCGTATACTTTTTGATTATTATCAGAAATTTTTAATGTTGTATCAATAATACCCTTTGGAGCTGCAGCATGAACTAATAGAATCGGTCTATGATACATCGATTCTGAAAGTGGATAATATATTTTTAAGTTCCCCAAAAAGTTTTGGAGTCTTTCATAGTTTTCTTCTCTGTTTTCCTTTTGATTGATTCTTTCATCTAGCACATCTCCACCATTTTTGATCCAATCATGAAGTGGGGATATTCTCTGTTCTTTTTTCCTAAAAAGGAGAGCTTGATACATCATTAGTTCATGGTCTCCTCCCAAATAACGTATTTGAAGAGAAGAGTTCTTTGACATCCTTTTTTCTACATCTTCTAGTATTCGCAATGAATCTTCCCCTTTATCAATTAAGTCTCCGGCTATTATCCATTCTATTTCTTCTGTTTGAGAAATATTTTCTAGATAAGATAGGATGGCATCATAGGCTGGACCATTTCCATGTAAATCACTTACTACAAATTTTCTCATTTTATCACCTGGTGTTTTCTACCTTTTTTATTATAACAGAAAAGTAGAGTTTCCTCTACTTATAATTGCTTTTTACTGGTGCTTGGGCAGGCTTGTTTTGTTTATTTGTGACAATCCATGCGTTTGATACGGTTCTTCCACCATATTCTCCTCCGGCACTTGGTCTATTCCAAAGTTTTCCTTCAATACTCATGGTAGAAGATGCTCCCCCATCTAGGTTAGATGCGTTATAGGCTTTGTATCTTAATAGAATATCTATTACATCATTCATACTAGCACCAATACTATAACCAGCTAATCTTCCTTCAATGATTAGGAATAGAACCACTCCATCTTTTCTTTGAGCAATGACGCTTCGTGGAGCAATTCCCCAACCTCCATCACCATGAATCTTAGCTGTTTTTCCATTTACAATTAGGTTTGGTCCAAATTCTACGGCTTCTACTACTCCAGCGGCGATTGCAACTTCTGGTTCATCGTAGGTAAGATACATTTTATGATCTGCAGTGAACCCAATTAATCCTCCACTGCCTCCTGGGTGATCCCAAATCACTTCTCCTCCTTGAATGATGGCACCGTATGGTATCGATCCATTTCCCCAACCATCATTATCTTCAAAACCTCCGCCATTGATTCCTACCAATCCATTATTATTTTTTACTAAAGTATTTACAGATTGTCCGGCTTTTCCTAGCTTAGCAGCTACAGCTAATTCTACGTCACTCGGATCATAAATTGCGATTAGCCATCCTTTATATTTTGGTTCTATAATTCGGATGGTTTTGTATACATCATTTCCTGGATCTTTGGTAAATAATTCTTGTTCATACTTATTTGAATAATTTGTTTTTTCTTTGATGCTACCAATTACAATTTCATCTAGATTCATCACTTCTCCATTTTGCTCAATGTAGTTTTCACTCATGACTTTATTGATAGTTGCCTCATCATATAGCATATATGCTAAGTATTGATGGGACATGGTCGTCATTGCGGTTGGAATCCAAAAAGATTTAAACTTATGAGTGTTGATTACCACCAAACCAGAAACTACACAAAAGTCTAAAAAGATGATAAAGATAGTAATGATACTTAATTTTTTCTTTGTTTTTGTTTTCTTCTGATGTTTCACTTTATCCCTCCATTACATATGGGTTTTCTAAACTTCCTACTCCATTTTTCAAAATATTTGCCTCAATTGAAATTACTGGTACAACATGTTTTTCTTCTCTTACATCTGATTCGAATAAGAAGCCGTTTTTATATACATTATAGGCCATACTTCCTACTTCTGATGTAGTATTTACATGATAATAATCTTCTAGTTCTGTATTAACATTTGGATCAAAAATATTTAATAAACTTACTTTTGAATTTACTGTATTGCTATAAATGTTAGAAAGTTGATAACCTAAATCATCACTGATTTCTCCAATATAAGAATCAAATGGTAATAATACCTCTTGATAAGATAGGCTAGAAAGATAGGTATTATTTAGGTAGTAAGCAATATTTTTTCGATCTCCTAAATCAAAGATACTATTAGTTTGACTATATGGAATCACTACTTCTTCTCCATTAATAGAAATATATCCTGAATAAGACAATCTTAAAACTCCGTCCTTTTGGTAGAATACTCTCCACATATCATTACCTAATTTTACGTAAGAATAAACAAAGTTAATATCTTTATCTTGGAATACTACATAAGGATCTGCTAAGGTGCCAGCCCCTCCTGTGATTGGAGTGTTTTCCTTCAAAGTAAGTACTGGACGAATTCCGTGTCCTTCCACACTATCGCAAGATTGAATACTTCCATCTGTATCTACATATAAATTTTCTTTATTCTCTGTCATTCCTAAAAGATAGAAGGATTCTTCATTGTTTAAATAACTATTCTTACCATTAGCTAGGACATAGTCTGTTACACTTAGTGGAGTAATGTATGCTTTATATTTTTCTTCAGCAGAAATGATTTTATCTTCTGCTAAAGTATCGATTTGATAATTCATTTTTACAAAGAAATTCTTTGCGTTTGGAAGAGTTTGATAATAGATTCCAGAATATTCCGCATTTGCATTTTCTAACCAACCTTCTACATTAGAGTTTTTATATTCCGATTCATCTCCCCATGGGAAAGAAGCTACATGATTTTCTCTTACGATTTGTACTCTATTGTTTTCATAAATTCTTACAATACGGAAAAGTTGATTGGCAAAGATTACGTAATTATTCTCTACATTTCCTTTGAAATAGTAGCCTTCTGAATCATGATGAAGTCCATTTTCTTCTCCCATCGCAACAGGTGTTGTTTGTAAGATGGTGCCATTTAAAGTTTGAGCCTCTGCTTGTCTTTTTTGATTTTGGCTACTGTAGTAGTATAAACTTCTATAACCAAAGTAGATTCCTACACCAAGCATAAACACTAAACTAAAAAAGTCGAAAAGAAACTCTTTTTTTCCGATGGATAACTTTTTTTTGCTTTTTTTCTTTTTCTCTGTCATATACTCTTCACCACTTTAAAAAGTATACCAAAAAAAAGAGAGAAGGACAACCCTACTCTCGTTAAATTTCAAAATATTTTTCTATTTCACAACCCAGAAGGTAGACATGTTACGAAGACCATTTTCTCCTCCTGCAACTGGAGTGTTGACGATTTGTCCGCGGATAACCAATTCAGAAGAACTTCCACCATCTAGATTGGCTGCGTTGTATGCTCCATATCGTTCCATAATATCTGTTAAATCTACCATGTCCGCACCAATGCTAGAAGCTAATCTTCCATTGATTACTAAGAACAAAACAATTCCGTCTTTTCTTTGACCGATGGCACTTCTTGGTGCAATTCCCCAGCCTCCATTACCACGAATAAAACTGCGTTTTCCATTCACAATTAAATAAGGGCCAAATTCAATTGCATCTCGATATCCCATTTCTAGAGCTTCTTCTTTACTCATTCTACCTAACACTAATTTATTATCTTGTGTGAAGCCAATAAATCCTCCACCCATATTGGCATCATCATAATCACTGACTATTTTCCCATCCACAATTACCGTTCCATGAGGAAGAGCTCCATTACTATTCCAATCTGGATCATAAAAGCCTCCTGCATTCATGGCAATGATTGCGTTTTCTCTTTCACTTACTGTAAGAATAGACTCTCCTGTAATTCCTAATTTAGAAGTTGTCGCAATATGAATCCTACTTGGATCGTAAATGGCTACTAGAAATCCTTGATATCCCTTACCACTAATTTGTACTACTTTGTATAAATCGTTACTGCCATCTTTTTCTAGAATTTCTTTTTCATATTCATTTCTGTAAATTGTTGCGGTATAACGACGAAAAATAATTTCATCCGGATTACTGATTTCTTCTGGTTCAATAATACTATTGTTTTTTAATACTTTTTCGATATAGCTATCACTATATAGCCAAGTAGCTAAATATTGATGTGACATCGTTGTCATAGCACTAGTAATCCAAAACTCTTTGAACTTAGTGAATGGTCCATAGAATAAAAACAAAAAAGAAGAAAATCCTACAATGTATAGAATACATAGAGTAGCTACCACTTTTCTTCTAAGTGGCCATTTGTATGTATTCTGCAAATTGCTTTTCTTCTTTCTAAACATAATTATTCCTCTTTGCCATCATATTGATTATCTTCATTGTAATCAATAAACTTCTTATCTGTAGTATATTTTTTGATTCGTAATAGAGTTCCCATACTACTTTGATATTCATTATATTTTTCTACTTTATTGTTGTAGAAATTGATATCGGAAACAAAGTAATTTACTACTTGTTCATATATGTTCTTATAGTTGCTGCAACGACTATTTGCTACATCTTCTGGATAATATATATTGTTGCCGCATAAACGATTTAATTCTTGTGTACTTTTTGTAAGTTCATCTACTAACTGTTCAAAGTTAGATAATTGATTTGTCACTTCTTTATTTTGTTGATACATAGTATCATAGTAAAGTCCAGTAAATGTATTGTAAAGTTCTTCTCTAGTTGACTCAAATATTGTCACATTAGTGCTGAATACTTCGAAGGTGTTGTTGACATCATTCATTCTTTTATATGTTTCTTGTCTATCCTTCTTTAGTCCTGATACAAAAGAGGCAACAGAACCTGATACGATTAGGATAAAACTAAGTGTCATAATAGTATAAGCTAATTTTCTTAAATTCATATTACCACCTAGATTTATTATAGCAGAAACAAAAAAAAGTATACAAAAAAGAGTAAACAAATTTTTTACTTTACGTATTTTTTTACTCTTTTTTACACTTTTTAAGAATAAATATGACTGATAGATCCTGAAATATAAGTTTCTCCTAATATTGTATTAATATTAGATACTTGTAAGTCAGGAACCTCTACTAAATCCGCTTCTGTAAAGGAATGAATACGAGAAGAAGCAGAAGAAAAGTCTGTATCTTTTGTCAATTCTAGTCCTTTATATCCACCATTATCTAATTTTTCTAATAGTGAAACAGCATATTCTAATTTGCCAGAATTGTTTTTTACCACAACAAAGGATCTATCTTTTTCATATTCTCCATTATTAGGTCCATTAGTAATATCTTGATTATTTAAATATCCTAGGCTAATCACAATAGCATTTCCCATAGTTGGTTTAGATAATTTCTTGTCACTTTTAAATTTATATTCTACATATGCGATTAGTCTTTTTGCATCATTGATATAAATCTTGTTTTTATTTGAATCAATCATTCTAGTAATAGACGTAAAAGCAACAGTAGATAGCACTCCTAGAATTACAATAGCAGCTAATAGTTCTACTAATGTAAAACCAAAAATATTCTTTTTCATTCTATTTCCCTTTCCTTCTTAAAAATCAAAAATTTAGTAACGCCATAATTTAAAATCATTGCTACTACACTAGAAATAATTTTAGCTGGTAATTCTCCCATTGAAAAGTGAATTAACAAATATAGAATTCCCATATCGATACCAAGAGATAAAATTCTAGATACTAAGAAAATCATTGCTTCTTTCCAAGCTTTCTTCCATTTCGTCTTTCTTTTATTGAATACAAAGAATTTACAAGTTATGAAAGAAAAGGCTATGGACAAGATCCAGGCTAAAATATTACTTAGAGTAAGATCTATTTTTATTTTTCTGAATAAAGAGAATGATAAGATGTTTACAATCGTGCTAAGAATTCCAAAGATACCGTAGCGAATAATTCTATGATATTTGTGATACCAAGCTACGTGATTGGTTTCTTCTATATAGTCCTCTAATAGTTTTACCATGTTTTGTGTATTACTTTCAAATTTCTTAGGTTTGAAAGTTTTGCTCTTTTCTAGAACTTTTTCTAATTTTTGGAAATCTTTTAATTCTAGAATGTAACCTTGATTAGCAAATTCTTTGATGATTTGTTTTTGATGGTCATTATGGTGTTCTTTATATTTTGCTAGGCGTGCTGCAGCAATGACTGTTTTTCCTTTTTTGATAGCAGTTAATATACTGCCTGCTCCTCCGTGAGTAATGATAAGATCTGCTTCATCTAGTAATTTATCAAATTCTGGCGCTGGGACAAAATCAAAAATCTCCATATTGTTTGAAGAGTACTGCGTTTGACCTGCTTGTACGACTACTCTATCTTTAATGGTACCTTTTTCTATTTCATTATCAATAGCTTCTAATAGTCGTGGAAACTTTTTATCCTGTGTTCCTAAAATAACTAAGATCATTAGAAAATCCACCCCCCAAATTCTGCATTTGGATATAATTTTTTCATGCTTTCCCATTGAACGATAAACTTATCACTTATCGGATACAATAATTTTCCTGTTGCAGTCTTGGTAACCATATTGGCAAATGTCTCAATATAGATAATCTTACTTCCTAGTATTTTTCCAATGCAGCACATAGGTCCAGCTGTATGAACACCTGTTGTGATGATGTAATCTGGTCTAAAGCTGATATAGTAAAAAAGGCTTAGAAAACAGTTATAAAGCAATTTAAATGGATAAGTAAGTATATGATATTTTGTACCATATACTAAGAAATGAACTCTCTTAGGATACTTTTCCTTTAAATATAAATTAGCCTTTGTCTTTTCTGTAATTATATTATAGTCGTAATGATCAAACATACTTTTTAATTGTAATAATTCTTGTAAATGTCCTCCTGTGGAAGAAATAAATAGAACTCTTTTTTTAATCATAGTGATTCCTACTTTCTATCAAGGTATTCCATTTTTTCTCTACTACTTCACTTGTATAGGGAAGAATACTCTTTTTTGCTTCTTTACCCATTTTTATTCTTTTTTCTGGATTTGAAATTAAAAGATCTATTTTCTCAAGCATTTCATCTTCTCTTCGATTAGGAATTAAGAATCCATTTTCTCCATCATGAATAAGCTCTTTCGCACCTTCTGCTGAAGAATAAGCAATGCATGGAATTCCATGACTCATAGCTTCAATTAGAACAATACCAAAAGATTCCGTATAAGAAGTCATTAAATAAATGGAAGATGAATGCAAGAGTTTATTGATTGCTTCTTTACCTTGAAATCCGTGCAAGATGACCTTATCTTTTAAATTTTCTTTTTCAATATAATTTTCTAATGTTTCTTTTTCTGGTCCGTCTCCTACAATATGTAGTATCCAGTCTGGATATTTTTTAAGATTTTTTTCATAAAGTTTTAAAAGATCCAAATATCCTTTTTCTTTGGATAATCTTCCGATGGAGATTACATTCTTCTCTTGTAGAGAGGAATCTGTTTTGGGAATATCATCAATAAAATTAGGAATCCATATACACTGACATTTGGAGCTTTTCATATTTTCTTCGTAGAAATGCTGTAATTCTTGGGAAACCAAGACAAAATCATCTAGATTTTGAACACTCTTTATAATACGTTTAGCATACTGACTATTTCCATGATGATGATTATGTTCCCAACCAATTTTATGAATTTCTTTTTTACCATATTTTCCAAGCCAAGCATTGAAGATATCTCTTGTGGAGATTATTACTTCGGAATTGCATTTACGAATGTATTCTACCATCGTCTTTCTACGATAGTATAGAACTTTTATGGCAAACATTCCTTCTTTTAAAATTTTGATTGGATTTTTACTTTTTAATGCTTTTCTTAAAGACTCATGATTGGGTTTCAATTGTTTATTCAAATAAACTACTTTTACTCTCTTGTCTAGTGGAAAAACACTTTTTTCGTAGAGCTCATAACTGACCGCAATTTCTACTTCATATTTTTTACATAGAATATTAGCTAAATTGACTACGCATTTTTCAATTCCACCATATCCTAAATGAAGCGATAATATGGATATTTTTTTCATGATATCACCACTTTCATTATATCATTCTCTTTCTGAAAAGAAAACGTTTTAGACAAAGAAAAAAACCAAATCATTTGGTTTTTATATTCAATCGTTTCCTAACAATTAAAAATCAAAAATGGTGGCTCCAGCGGGAATCGAACCAGCGACACAGGGATTTTCAGTCCCTTGCTCTACCAACTGAGCTATGAAGCCAAAAAAATGGCGGTTCCAACGGGGCTCGAACCCGCGATCTTCTGCGTGACAGGCAGACGTGTTAACCAGCTGCACCATGGAACCTTAAAAATTGGTTGCGGGAAGAGGATTTGAACCTCTGACCTTCGGGTTATGAGCCCAACGAGCTACCAAGCTGCTCCATCCCGCGATATGAATGGCGGAGGAAGTAGGATTCGAACCCACGCGCCGCTTGCGCGACCTCCCGGTTTTCAAGACCGGTCCCTTCAACCAGACTTGGGTATTCCTCCGTTTTGGTGCCTAAGGCCGGACTTGAACCGGCACGAGGGTTGAATCTCGCAGGATTTTAAGTCCTGTGCGTCTACCAATTCCGCCACTCAGGCACATGG
>JAFRIU010000049.1 GCA_017432645.1 Bacilli bacterium | reverse complement strand
TCTGCTTTATGCGTGTATGAATCTCAAAAAATTTGCATTACACCACTACGCATAATCTAGTAGAAATACTAGATATCTTTATTTTTACAAACAAAAAGACAAATAAGTCAAAATATAAACCTATTTGTCAACAGTCTGAAAGAAGCAAATGCTTCTTTTTTTGTTCTAAATTTTTCTTTTTTACATATTCTTAATTAGGAGGAAATATGGATAAAGAATCAACGATTAGTAATTATAATCATAGTATTAATTTGTTAGAAAGAAAAATGCTCGTTATTACAGGGGTCAAGAAGATAGAGAATTTTGACAATCATCACTTCTTATTAGAAACCACCATGGGATTTTTAAATGTTAAAGGAGAAGAATTAGAATTAATTAAATTAGATACGTTGGCAGGAAATGTTACTATAAAAGGAAATATTAATTCTATGGATTATCTGTTAGAAAGTAATAAAAAGAATAGTGAAGACAGTATTTTTAGTCGGTTATTTAAATAATGGATTTGAAAGTTCAAATATTTAGTTTCTTTTTCTCTTTCTTCTATGGAATCCTTTGCTTTTTTATTTTTTGGATTTTTAAGAGGAAATGCTTTTTTAGGAAAAAGAGAAGAAGAATAATTGTTTCGTTTTTTATTTGTCTTTTCTTTTCCGTCTTTTATTTCTTTTTATTACTTTTCATTAATCAAGGGGTCTTTCATCTTTATTTTCTATTGTGTCTTTTTTTAGGATTTCTGTTGATGTATCACTTTTTACACAATAAAATGTAAATTTTTTTGTAAAACATTGTCTTTTTACACTTTTTCCTGTCTATTGGTTGTATAATATATGGTGAAAAGGTGGTGGTTAATTGAGAAAAACAAGTAAGAAAATTCGAGTTAGAAGAATTTTGTTTTTAGGTTTTGCTTCTGTTTTTATCATTTTTATCACTACTTATACGATTGGCAAGTATTGGTTTGAGATATTTGAAAAGTATCAAGAAAAGAATAGATTAAGAGAGGAATTAGTTTATTTAAAAGCCAAAGAAGAAGAATTGAAAGTAGATGCCAATAAATTACAGAATCCCGATTATATAGCAAGATATGCTAGAGAAAAATATCTTTATTCTAAAGAAGGAGAATTTATTTTAAAAATTCCTGAAGAATAAGGATTCTTTTTCTTTTTTTTTCTGTTATAATAAAGAAATAGATTGGAGGAGTCCATGATCAATATAGAAGATTATTTTACTTTTCATGAGGAAGATAGGATTGTTGTGGGATGTTCAACTGGACCAGATTCTATGGCTCTTTTGGATATGCTTTTAAAAGTACGTGAAAAGTATCATTTGTTTTTGATTGTAGCACATGTCAATCATAATGTTCGTCGTGAAAGCTATCAAGAGGCTATCTTTTTAAAAGATTATTGTGAAAAAAATCATTTGATTTTTGAATCTATGGTTATAGAAGATTATGGTGATGATAATTTTCATAATGAGGCTAGAAATATTCGTTATCATTTTTTTGAAAATATTCTTCATAAATATGGAGCATACTATTTAATGACGGCACACCATGGAGATGATTTGATGGAAACGATTTTAATGAGAATGGTACGTGGTTCTAATTTAAATGGATATAGTGGCTTTAAATCTCATATTGATATGGGAGATTATGTAATTGCTCGTCCGCTTATCTCTTACACGAAACAGCAGTTAGAAGAATACGATCAACTTAATTCTGTACCTTTTTTTGTAGATTCTTCTAATCAAAAGGATGTTTATACTAGAAATCGTTATCGAAAGAATATTCTTCCTTTCTTAAAAGAGGAAGACAAAGATGTTCATTTGAAATTTTTAAAATTTAGTGAAACTTTAATAGAAGCTAATCAATTTATTGAGAAGGTGAAGAAGAATGCGATTCAAAGAGTTTTGGAAGGAGATAAGATTTCTATTTCTTCTTTTTTGAAGGAAGATGAGTATATTCAAAAAGAGATATTGTATTCTTTTCTTAGTGAGTTTTATCCGGATGATTTGTTATTGTTGACGGATAAGCATATTGATCTTATTTTTCAATTGATTAAGAGTAGAAAAGGAAATAGTTTTGTGAATTTGCCTAATGGTGTTATGGCACAAAAAGAATATGATTTTTTAAGATTGGTGAGAGAAGTAGATGATATTTCTAGTTATGAGATTGAATTTGATCAGGAAGTTTTTTTACCAAATCGTCATAAGATAGAAAAAGTAAATTCTTTGGATGATAATAGTAATGATGTCTGTCGATTAGATAGTTCTGAAGTTTCTTTACCATTAATTGTTCGTACTAGAAAATTAGGAGATCGGATTGCAGTAAAGGGACTTCATGGCTCAAAGAAAGTAAAAGATATTTTTATTGATAAGAAAATTGCTTTAAAAGATCGTGATTTATGGCCGATTGTTGTAGATTCTTCTGGTAAGATTGTGTGGATTCCAGGAATTAAGAAATCAAAATTTGACAAACCAAAATTAGATAAGTATGATATAATATTGAAATATAGTTAAGGAGGAGTTTTTTGTGAGTAAAAAAGTGGACAAGAAAACGTTAAAAAAAGGATTATTACCTTATTTATTCTTATTCCTTATTATGCTTGGAGTTTTTTATGTTTTTACGGTTGTGAATAAAGAAGTTCATACCTTTACGTATGATGAGTTTATAGAAAAACTAGAAAAAGG
>JAFRIU010000048.1 GCA_017432645.1 Bacilli bacterium | reverse complement strand
TCTTCTTTTTTACTTTCTTTTTTCCTTTTTCTTTCTAGATTTCGATATCCTCTTCTAATATCATTACCATCAAAGTTCTCAAATGAATTAGTAAAAGCAAAACGGTATACTAACCAAATAAGAATAATTGCTCCTACTATTCCTAGTATTTTTATGAATAACGTAACATCGTTTGTTACAATATCTTCTTTCGTGGTAAAAATCTGTTTGATTGTCTTTCCTACATCTTCTTTAGAGAATGTGTTATAACAGCCTTTATTTTCACTTAAAACAGATACATATTGGACTTCTTTTCCTTCTAAGTCTTCTGGTTTAACCTTAATTGTAATATTCGTCTCTTCTCCTTTTGGAAGAGTTTTTTCCTCATCACAATAGTAAATGGTTCCTACATTTTTTTCTTTGGCATTAAAGAATCCTACTGCAATACTTACTGGTAGCTCTTCTGTCATCTCATTTTTGATTGTAAAAGAAATAGTTTGATTCTTTTCTTGATAAGAGAATGCCATATAGCGAAAATCAGCTCCTATAACTGTAGCTTCTATATTCTTTGTGATTAAATCTCTTGTTTTATAGTTTAGTGCTTGAACAGATAAAGTAAAAAGTAAAATACTAAGTATTCCTAATTCTATTATTTTTTTCATATTATTTTCTTCCTTATATATCTAGTTTTTCTAGTTTTTTTATCGCATCTTCTATTGTTTTTACTTGAATCAGTTTGATTTTAAATTTTTTCTCTTTTTTATATTCTAATGCTTCCTCATAGTTTCCACTCGGAACTAAGAAAACATCTGCTTTCGCATCGACTGCACCCAGTATTTTATGGCGGATTCCACCAATTGTACCAATGGTTCCATCACTTTCTATCGTTCCGGTACCGGCAATATTTAGTCCTTGTGTTAAATCTTTTTTCGTTAATTGATTGTATATTTCTAGTGTTGTGATTAAGCCACCAGAGGGACCAGATTCTGTTCTTTTAAATTGAATGCTTACTTTTGGCTTGGTCTCATATTTTCGAATCAATTGAAGATTGATTCCTAAAACCAAGCGATCATTCAGTGTATAAAGGGAAGAAATTAGTTCTTCTTCTTTATCCTCTCTTAAAACTTTTATTTTTATTTCTGATCCTTCTTGTTTTGTTTGAAGGTATTCTCTATAAGAATTCAAATCTTCATATGATTGATTATCCATACTAAGTAGTTCGTCTCCTACCTTAAATGGAGTCTTTTTGTCAGTTGCAATGGATACAATATATATGTGGGAAGATAAACATTCTATTTCCTTGTTGGCTAAAGTATAGGCCCAATAAGTAGCAGTAGAATTGGCTGCTTGTAAGTCTAATTCACTACGAAGTTGAATATCTTCCATACTTTCTGTTTCTGTGTATTTATATAAATTAGCACTTTCTCTTTCCCAGGTAGGAATGATGTAACTTAAACCATAGCTGAATAAAGTAGCCTTTTGAAGCTCTGTAACATAACTGATATTAAAACTACCTTTGGATTGATATTTTTCTTCTACCATAATGCGAGAAGATACATCACTGATTCCTCCTCCAGTTATGATGTAATAATTTACTCGAACTTGTAATATAAAATAAAGAAGAATTAAAAATAATAGAAATTTGTACTCTTCTCGAATCCACTCTAGTATTTGTGATTTCCATTTTTTCATCCTATCACCTAAAATCATTATAGCAAAGAAAAGGAGAAATATGAAAAAAACTTTGAAAAGTATTCTAATAGTTGTCATTTTACTTGCCTTTTTCCTTTTTTATTGGATTCATATTTCTCAAATGATGAATGATTTCTTAGATTATAGTCTTTTATTTTTACAAAAGATTGTTCCTGTTCAATTTCCTATCTTTTTATTTTCTTCTTTTTTTATTCATTATGGATTATTTTCCTTTTTACCGATTCCTACTTCTTTTTCTATTTTTCTTCTTAGTCTAATCAGTGGCTTTCCCAGTGGTAGTAGATATGCAAAAGATTTGATAGAGAAAAAAGAAATTACCATCAAAGAAGGAAATCAAATTCTTTTGTTTAGCCATTTTCCTAATCCTCTTTTTGTTTTTGGAAGTATTGCTTCTGTTTTAAATTTCAGTTTGGCAAGAAAAATATTTTTTTCTGTTTTTCTTAGTAATTTTTCTATTTTTTTACTTAGTATTAAAAAAGAAAAAAAGAAATTTTCCTTTCCTACGTCTGAAGAAGAGTTTTCTGTTATCCTTTCTAAAAGTATTATTTCTATTTCAAAAACCATTCTATTAATTTATGGAACCTCTATATTTTTTTATTTTTTTTCTGTTTTTGTTACCTATTATTTTTCTTTTTCTTCTGGTATTTTTGTCTTTTTAGCTGGTCTTTTTGATTTAACAAATGGAGTGTTTTCTACTATTCTTTTTTCTTCTTTGATTAAAAGAAGTTATTTCATTCTCTTTTTTCTTTCTTTCGGTAGTATAGCTATTCATATGCAAACAAAAAGTATCTTAATAGATACTCCTTTGTCTTACTCTTCTTTTTTGAAGGGAAGAATTCTTGGGACAGGACTTGCCTTTTTGTTCTTTCGAATTCTACTCTTTTTTTAATTATCTTACTTCCATCGTAGTATAGGATGTGTTTTCTAATCCTTTTCTTTCATGATGAATGATTGCAATAACACGATATCGTGCTTCGGTTGTGGAAGGTTTCTCATAATTTGGAAGATATTCTACATAATCTTGAAAATTTGCATCAAACTGATCTTCGGCATTGGTCCTTACTGTTTTTTTGAAGCAAACTCCTTCCGAGCAGGAAGCATCATCATTTTTGGAATTCCCTATTTGATATTTGGTTATAAAAATATCACAGTTTTCTCCACTGTTATTACAACCATTAATAGACATTTCCTTTACAAGTCTTTTACACTGACTCTGAAGACCTTCTTCTGGATTGGCCTCCGTAATATTACTACAAGAAAAACGAACATATCCATATGTATTAAAATGCTCTTCATCTGTAGTTTCTGGATAAAGTTTATAGGAAGATGCTTCTATTATATTTTTAATCCAAAACACTGCATATTTCCCGTCTACTGTATCATAGTCTTCTCTTTTTTCATACTCTCCAATTAAAGGATAAAAATTACTGTAGATTAGCGTAAATATATACATCACGAAGACTGTCACAACAAGTGTTTCCGCTAAAACAAAGCCTTTTTGATTTTTTTTCATTTTTCGAATCACTTTCCTTGCTATTGTGTTATTTTTATTATATAATATTATTTGATAAAATACCATAGAAAGTAGACGAAGGGGTTGAAAGAATGGTCCAGTTTGATGTCAAAACTGTCCAAAGAGGTACCGGAAGCTTTATGGTGTCTTTTGATTTTATAAAGACTCCGATTACCAAGATTGTGGACTATATTATTGCTGAAGCTGCAAAACACAAATCTTCTGATATTCATTTTGATCCACGTGAAAATGGACTCGTCGTTCGTTTCCGTATCGATGGAGATTGTCAAGACTATGCTTTTGTTCCTTCTGTTTATGAAAAAAATTTAATTACTCGTTTAAAAATTTTAGCTGGAATGAATATTACCGAATCTCGTCTTCCTCAGGATGGTGCGATTAAAGGTTTGTTTGGTGGCCAGTATTTAGATATGCGTGTTTCTTCTCTTCCATTAAATGAAGGAGAAAAGCTTGTTGTTCGTATTTTGGATTATTCTCGTAGTTTACAGGGAATTGATAAATTGGGGTTCCATCCAAAGAATTTGGAAAAGATTAAACGTATGTTGGAAATGCCAAATGGTATCATTCTTGCAACTGGTGCTACTGGTAGTGGTAAGTCTACCACTACTTATACCATGTTAGAGGAACTCAATAAGCCAGAAACCAACATTATTACCGTTGAGGATCCGATTGAGATGAATATTGAAGGTGTCAATCAAGTTCAAGTTAACTCTGAAATCGGTATGACTTTCGCTGCTGCATTACGTTCTATCTTAAGACAGGACCCAAATGTTATTCTTATTGGAGAAATTCGTGACTCAGAAACTGCTCAGATTGCAGTACGTGCTTCTATTACAGGACATCTAGTTTTATCTACTATCCATACAAATAATGCTTTATCTACGGTTGAGAGATTGCTAGATATGGATGTAGAAAGGTATTTATTATCTACTGCTTTAACTGGTATCATTTCACAGAGATTAACGAAGATGTTATGTCCTCATTGTCGTTATCAAAGAGAAACCACAGAATATGAGAAAATGGTTTTCAAAAAATATATGAATATGGATATCGCTCATGTTTGGGATGCCAATCCAAAGGGTTGTCAGTATTGTCGTAATGGATATCATGGACGTATTGCCATTCATGAAGTGTTAGAAATAAATGATAATATTCGTATGGCTATCAGCGATGAGCTAATGGAAAAGCAAGATCTTGCTAGACTGGTTTATGATGGAAATACCATTACGATGTTGCAGGACGCTTTGATTAAGTGTTTGGAAGGTATCACCTCTTTTGAAGAAGTGTATAAGACTATCGAAATTGAAAACGAAGAGGATGAAAACTATGAAAATAAAATTGCAGATGAGTTTTGTGAATTTATTCCTAAAGAGAGCTTAGGATCTGATTTAGAGTCAGATGAAAAAGAATTATTAGAAGGGGAAGAGAATATTGAGGCAGATGATATCGAACCGCTATCTCAACAGGAGATTCAAGCTTCTCAACCAATTGCTGGTACTATTCCGCAACAGACCATGCCACAACCAGTTCAACCTACTACACAACAAATGATTATGCCACAACAGGTGCAAACTGTTCCGCAAGTCATACCGCAGCAAGGTACAACAGTTCCCCAACAAGTAGCTATACCTCAGCAGGTACAAACTGTTCCGCAAACAATGGTTATGCCACAACAGATGCAAGCTGTTCCACAACAAACCATGCCGCAATCAGTTCAATCTGCTACACAACAAGTGGTTATGCCGCAAACCCAGCAGGCTGTTGCTCCACAACAGGTTCAGGCAGCTCCAACACAAGCTGCTCCTCAATCATTTCAAAATTATTCAAGATTAAATTAAAAAAGAGCTTTTGCTCTTTTTTATATTTCTTTTACAATTTCTAAAATTTCATTTTGAATATCTTCTACTTTTCGTAATTTGCCATCTTTTACACATTCTACCCTATCCCAATGATATAATTCTGATAATTCTAAATAGGCTTCTTCTGCTCCTTTTAAATGCTCTAAGCTTGATTCATGGGAATCTCTATTTGGTCTATCTTTTGCTTAATCGTATGATATCTCATGCGGAACGTGCAAGAAAATTGTCTTGTCTGGTTTTGGTAATTGTAATAACCAATATTCTAGCTTGTCAATCCACTGATACATATTAAAGCGTTCTTCTTTATCTCTTATTTTGCTTCCTTGATGAGCTAAATTAGAAGGAGTATAACGATCTAATATGACATAGTAATCTTTATCTAGATATTCTTTTATTTTTGGAAAATTATACTTTCTATCTGCTGCATAATACAAACAAACTACATGAGGATCTACATGTATAGAACCTTCTGGAAATAGGCTACTTCCTATTTCTTTTTTTCCTAAATAATCTCCTCCTACTATTTTTCCCGTTGGACTATCATACATAGGAAATTCAAAGCGAATACATTTCTTCCCTTGCTTTTGAAATTCTTTTTCTAACAACTTACTTTGTGTTTCTTTTCCTGAATAATCTGTTCCTTCTAAAACAATTATTTTTCCAGACATATCTTTTCTCCTAACTTAGTTATCTATTATATTATTCTCTTTGTCAAATGGTAATAGTAAGCATTTTCTAGAAGCTAGATAATCACACATATGCACAAAAGTTTGATATTTTGTTTTTGGCTTTTCTAAGACTTCGTTTCCATTATAATCTGTTGTCCATGGACCCATATGAGTTTGAATCACACTGGCCATAAACTCTGTTTCTTCTTGTGATAAGCCAATTTCTTCTTTATTTTTCAAGATAAAATCTGCCATTAATATTGGATGATCAAATCTTGTGTATTTTTCTTGAGGAAGTCCTAATTTTAAACCATCATGAACTAGTAAGCTCATTAATAATAAATCTTTTTGCCTTTTGGTATATTTTTCTCCGATACAAGGATTTTCTAATAATTCATATCCTATTCTCATGGCAGCCTTGGAATGTCTTAATAAACCGCCCTTACCAAGAGCATATTCTGGATGGTATTTTCCTGTTGAGGATGCTGCTTCTGTTAACCAGTAATCTGGTAATAAATCTAAAAGTTTTATTAGAGCTTCTTTTAAGTCTTTTGATTCAATATACTCTATTTCCTTTTTAAATAACGTTTCTCTACTACTCATATTTTTTCCCTTCTAGTAATTTTACTATTATTTCATTACTAATATACCATTTATCTTCTGGAATGAAAAGTCTCTCTTCTTCTAAGATTAATAATTTTTCTTGAATTAGGAAAGTGTATTCGAAACAATCATTAAATCTTTTTCCATATTTTTCGTAAAATAAGTCTAAAGAAATTCCTTGTTTTGTTCTTAAATTTAACATGATTTCATATTCTATTTTTTCCTCTTTAGAAATTGGTATTATCTCTTTTTGATAATTTCCTTTTACATATTTGGAAAAAGATTTTGTATTTTCTATTCTTTTTTCATCTAAATAGCTGCAAGCTCCTAATCCAAATCCATAATAAAATTCATTATTCCAGTAAGTTTTATTATGTTTAGATTCATAACCTTTTTTTGCAAAATTACTAATCTCATAATGCTCATAATGATTTTTCTTTAGCATTTTACAAATCGTTTGATACATCTTGTAATCCAAATCTTCCTCAATAGGTGTTACTTTTTCTATTCCTAGTTTTGTATGATCTTCAATGATTAATGAATAGGTAGAAATATGTTCTACTTGCAAAGATAAAACATATTGGATATCTTCTTTTAATATCTTTAGATCTTCTGTTGGCAAAGCATACATTAAATCTAAATTGATATTTGAAAATCCTAATTTTCTAGCAATTGTTATGATCTCTTCTACTTTCTTTTTATCCGTTTTTCTCTCTAGAAAATCTAGATTATCGGGATAAATACTTTCTAGGCCAAAACTTAAACGATTAATCCCATATTTCTGGTAGATTTTTAATTTTTCTTCTGTTGTACTTTCAAAGTTTCCTTCGATGGTATATTCTACATTTTTTGCTTTTTGTAGATTTTGAAGAATATGAAATAATCTTTCTAACTGTGAAGGAGATAAAGAACTAGGAGTTCCTCCTCCAATATAGATCGTATCTAGTATCTCTCCTTGATAGATTTCTTCTATTTCTTTTTCTAAGGCATCTAAATAAGAATCTATCCATTTATCTTCTAAAAACAGTTTACAAAAATCACAGTAAGAACAAATACTAGAACAAAAAGGAATATGAATATAACAGCTTTTTATCATACCTTTACTCCTTAGTAGATAAAATGGATAAGAAGGCTTCTTGTGGTACTTCTACATTTCCGATTTGTTTCATTCTTTTCTTTCCTTCTTTTTGTTTCTCCAGTAATTTTTTCTTACGAGTAACGTCTCCACCATAACACTTCGCTAATACATCTTTTCTTAGAGCTTTTACTGTTTCTCTTGCAATAATGTGTTGCCCTATCGCTGCTTGAATTGGTACTTCAAATAATTGCCTAGGAATGATTTCTTTTAGTTTTTCACACACTGTTCTTCCTCTTGTGTAGGCAAAGTCTTTATGTACAATGATACTCAAAGCATCTACTACTTCTCCATTTAAGAGAATATCCATTTTTACTAAATTACTTTCTCTATACCCTATTATTTCATAGTCAAAAGAAGCGTATCCTTTGGTACAGCTTTTTAACCGATCAAAGAAATCATAAACAATTTCTGACAAAGGAATTTCATAATAGATGGTTGCTCTTTCTGAATCTAAATAATCAATATTTAAGAAATTGCCTCTTTTGTTTTGACATAATTCCATTAGTGGTCCTATATATTCTTTTGGTGTGAAAATACTACATTTTACGTATGGTTCTAGAGTTTTAGAGATTACTTCTCTTCGTGGCATTTTGCTAGGATTATCTACAATGATTTTACTTCTGTCTGTTAATTCTACTTCGTAGACAACAGATGGAGAAGTGGCAATCAAAGCTATTCCAAATTCTCTTTCAATTCTTTCTTCTGTAATTTCCATATGTAAAAGTCCTAAGAACCCACATCGGAAACCGAATCCTAAAGCTTTTGAAGTCTCTGGTTCAAATGTTAAGGCTGCATCATTTAGTTTTAACTTATTTAATGCTTCTCGTAAATCTTCAAAATGGTTGGATTCAATTGGATAGATTCCACAGTATACGGTTGGTTTCATTGGTTTATATCCTGGCAGACATGTCTTAGCTGGATTTTCTTCTAATGTAATAGTATCTCCAACGTGAACATCTGTAATGCTTTTAATAGAAGCATATAAATAACCTACTTCTCCAGTTGATAGGGACTGTACTTCTTTTTCTTTTGGAGTATTTACAGATAATCCAACCACATCATAGATAGCACCAGATTCCATCATTTGAATATGATCCCCTACTTTTACTTCCCCTTCGACTATTCGAATAGAAGTAATAACTCCTCGATAAGAATCAAATAAACTATCAAAAATTAACGCTTTTAATGGTTCTTCTTTCTTACCTTTTGGAGATGGTATTTTTTCGATAATGGTATCTAATAATTCTTTTACTCCTTCTCCCGTTTTGGCACTTGTTAAAACGATTTCTTCTTCTGAAAATCCAATTTCTTCTAATTCTTTGATAACTTTTTGTGGATTGGCACTTGGTAAGTCAATTTTATTGATAACCGGAATAATCGTAAGATGATTATCTAAAGCTAAATATAAATTAGCTAATGTTTGTGCCTCTACTCCTTGAGATGCATCTACAACTAGAATGGCCCCTTCACAGGCTGCTAGACTTCTAGATACTTCGTAAGAAAAGTCTACATGCCCTGGAGTATCGATTAAATTTAGTTGAAAATTATCACCTTTACTATGATACATTAGTTGTACGGCATTCAATTTGATGGTGATTCCTCTTTCTCGTTCTAAATCCATGGAATCTAGTACTTGATCTTTCATTTCTCTTTTATCCAATGATCCTGTTAATTCTAGGATACGATCGGCCAAGGTACTTTTTCCATGATCTATATGGGCAATGATACAAAAATTTCTAATATTTTCTTGTTTCATATACAGCCTCCCTTTGTTCTTTATTTTATCAAAATATGTAGTAAAAATCAAAAGAAAAAAGTGCTTTGTGCACTTCTATTTCATGGTAATTTCACTGCTTTCAAAGTATAAAGTATTATTGTATAAATTAAAACGATAAGTAATCGTAGAAGCTACTTCTAGATAATCATTCATTTGAATTGGATTGGCAACTAACATTGCTTCTGTTTGATTTGTTTTAGCTTCTATTAATTGTGTTTTTCCGTAATCTTTGTAAATATAAACATTATAACTATCTGATACTTTTGACAATTGAACATAGATAATTTTCTCTTCTAATCTATACGATCCATTTGGCTCTTGATAAGCAGCTACTAATGAAGTGTAGAATGGTTCTACTAAAGAAGAATCTTCTTTTTTATTGGTTCCTTCAAATACCAAATTGTATCCACCTGTTGGTCCGGTAGAAGGTGTTAGTTTTGCTAGATTTTGTCCTCCGTAAGAGAAATTCTTAAATTGATAAGTAAAGTCTTCTAGTGTTGTATAAGAAGCATTTGGTCCAAAGAAGCGAATTACATTGTCACGAATTACTTCATCTGGTAAATTGTATATTTTCTTATGATTATCATCGTATTTTTCAGTAAATACTAGATCTTTTGCTTGAACAAATTGAAATGCATAATATAGTTTTTCTTGATTTGTAAAAGAATCAATTGTTACCTTTTTTTCTTTTATGAATTTTTCATTTCTTCTTACACCTGTTCCATAGGTTACATAGGAATATAGTATTTTTACATTTTGATTGGTTACTTCTAATTTTACCTCTTTGGCTGGTTCTTCTTCTGGCTCTTTCGTTCCCAATAAAGCATTTGCGATTGCGAAGAATAATAAACCAAAAATAAGAGCTACTGTAACGACAATAATCATGGTTAGTTTTTTATCACGTTCTTTTGTTTTTTGGGCTGTAGATTTTTCTTCTACTTCTCCTATTTTAAAGTCCATTTTCCCACCTCTATCATGTAATCATTTTAGCAGAATTTCATTAAAAAAGAAATAGATTTTCTTTTTTATTTAGAATTCGGTATCATCTGTACAATACTCATATTCGTTCCATCTATTTCTTTCATTAAGTCTTTTAATTTTTTAAACTTCATGTTCTTAATTTTTTCTATTTTATCTGGAATAATTCCTCCAAATTTTAAGATATCATCGTAGAGATTATTAACAGTTGAATCAATATTATCAATCATGCGGACTTCATTCGCAATCCAAACTTTTTGAATTCTAGAAAAGTCTTCTTCTGTTACTTCCATGTTTTTCCACTCTTTTTCTACTTCTTTAATTAGCTCTTTTGATTGAGTAGTAGAAGTCATCATGTAAAATGTATGATATTCTTCTAGCATCTCCCATTCCATATAAAGACCACTTAGTAATTTTTCTTGTCTTGCTTTTTCACGGAAAGCGGAAGATGATCCGAATAAAATGGTCGTCAACATATTGAGATATAAGTCTAGTTCTAATTTCTCTAGCTTGATATTTTTTGTTGGTACTTTTATACCAAGTGCTACTTTCGGAATTTCAATATTTTCTTTTAATTGGCATTCTTTACACTCTACTTTGACTGGTTCCGTTACCTTGGATATGGTTGGTAGTTTTTTCTTTTCCTTGGTATCTAATTCTCTTTCAATGATTGCTAAAGCTTCTTTTGGAGGAAAGTTTCCGACAATTAAGATAAACATATTATTGGGAACATAGAAGTTCTCATAACAGCTGTATAAGTCCTCCTTCGTAATCTTATTAATCTCTTCAATGGTTCCTGCAATATCTATTCGTCTAGGATGATTTTTATACAAACACTCTCTTAATTTTGTTTCGAGTTTAAAGTCAGGAACATCTTCATACATTTTAATCTCTTCAGCAATAATTCCTTTTTCTTTTTCGACATTTTCATCTGTATAATAAGGACGATTTACAAATTGTAGAAGATACTCTAGATTCTTTTTGAATTCTTTCGTTCCATAACAAATATATTGAGTATTATCAAAAGAAGTAGAGGCATTAGAATCCGTTCCACTTTCTGAGAAAAAAGTGAAGGGATCTTGTCCATCTTCCTGTTCAAACATTTTATGTTCTAGAAAATGGGCAATTCCTAATGGCAATTTATGTGCCTTTTTCTTCTCATCGGTGAATTCTAAAACATCACTACCGAAGCGAGTTGCATAACTGATAAAATAGTTTTTTTTATTAGAGTATGGAAGCATGTATACTTCTAGACCATTGTCTAAAACTTCTGTATAACAATCCATTTCTAGTCCTTTCAAATTAATCTTCTTCATGTTTTTCTCCTTCTAATAAAAATACAGTATCCATATTTAATTTCTTAAATACTTTTGTGATA
Source organism: Bacilli bacterium (assembly GCA_017432645.1). Lineage (GTDB taxonomy): Bacteria > Bacillota_I > Bacilli_A > RF39 > UBA660 > UBA3789. Next base: position 4,286 of record JAFRIU010000048.1, on the reverse strand, counting down.
TCTCTTTTTTTGACTTTTTCCATTTTTTGAAATCTTTCTTCAAATGGATCTTGTTTTAGAATTTCAGAAGATAAAATCTCCGTAATCATACGATTTTCACTTTCTTCCATTTCTTCTAAATAAGTATGATAAAATTCTTTAGCTACATTGATATCTTTCTCTGTAAAGTGACCCTTCTTTAATTCATTTAGTATTTTAGTAATTAAATCTAGAGTCTTAGTATAATTATCTTTATCAATACCGGCTGTAATGGTTAGTACATTATCCAGCTTATGGGCACTGGAATGAATGGTATAGCACAGAGAATTCTTCTCCCTTACTTCTTGGAATAATTTAGATTCTGTTTCTCCTCCTAAAATAAAGTTTGCTAAAACAAGTGGATAATTTCTTTCATATGTCGTTAATTCTTTAAATGGACAAGCAATGGATAATTTGGATTGACTATTCTCTACTGTTTCTTTGGCTAACAGTCTTCTCTTACGTGGTTTCTTGATTGGTAGGAAATAACTTCCTTTTGCTTTTTTTATCTTTTTAAATTTAAAATATTTGGTTATTAAAGGAAACATTTCTTTTTGATTAAAATCCCCTACTACAAAGATATCTACATAATCGTTTTCGATCATTTTAATATAAGTGTCATATAAATTCTTTTCATTAACTTTTTCTAAGTCTTCTATATACCCCACCATATGATATGATAGTGGACTGTTTTTATCATAAGCTTCTGCCATACGAATTAGACTATAAGCAGCAGTATCTTCTTTCATAGAACTGATAGAAACTACGCTATTATATTTAGCAATATCTAATTTATCTGTTTGAAATTGTTTCTCTTCTATATCCGGATGATACAAAATATCACTTAAAAATTCTATGGCTTTTTCTAAGTTCCCTTCTTCAGTATATCTGTCATGTAGTACTTGCATGTGAAAGCTAGTTAGGATGTAGTTTCCTAAACGCTGATTATTCGTCGCAATATCTGCGGAATATAAGTTCTCAGCTTGTTTTGTCATTTCTCTTCGTGTCTTATACTTTTCGGAAGATTGTAGAAGCATATCACAAAGAATGGCACGTGAAGTAATTTCTTCTTTTTGAATTGGGGTATGGAAAACTACTCTAACTGTTACTGTTTTAAACTTATTGGTTTCTACTAAATGAAGATTATAAGACCCCAAATCTTTTTTTGTATATTTCATTTTTCCCTCCTGAAGTGTTTTTTTTATTCGATTGCCGCATCCAAAGCAATGGTAATCATTTCTTTCAAAGAAGTTTCTCTCTCCTCGCTCGTTAAACTTCTTTGATCATATAATGAATCTACTACTGTCATTAGACAGGCTGCTTTCTTTCCTAATTTTTTGGCGATGTAAAATAATCCAAAAGCTTCCATTTCTACAGATAAGAAATCTTGTTCTGGATAATTCTTTCGAAATTCTTCTTTACTATCACAATACAAATCAAAAACATCACTGGTGATAGTATTACCCGTTTTTAAAGGAATATGATTCCTTCTTGCTACTTCTATTAGTTTTTGATTTAATTCTTCTGATGAAGAAATAAAACCATCTTCTCCTCCATCTAATAGTTTTGGAAAATATGTTTTGCAGTAAGCATTTTGGGATAAAATTACATCTAGTAATTTTACATCTTTATGAAAAGATCCACATGTACCGATACGAATAATAGATTCAACATGATAAAAATTGTAGAGTTCATAGGAATAGATTCCAACACTTGGAATACCCATTCCAGAGGCAAATACTGTTACTCTTTTTCCTTTATAATTTCCTGTATAAGCAAACATATTACGAACAGAGTTTACTTGTTTTACATCTTCTAAAAAGTTTTCTGCAATATATTTAGCACGTAATGGATCTCCAGGCATTAATACAACGGGAGCAATGTCTTCTAGTTGACTTTCAATATGGGCTGTTGCCATAAATTCACCTTCCTTTTCCTCATTATAACAAGTTCATCTTGTTCTTTCAATGAAAAAACAGTTTATCCTAAAAATATTATGACATAAAAAAATGTAGAACACTTCTTTTTTTAGTGTCTACATTTATTGTATCAGTTTAATTTTCTTCTTTTTATATTTCTACAATTCTGATCGAGTTCGTAACCGATACTTTTCCTAGTGGGAAACCTCCAGTTACTACAATCAAATCTCCTGGTTGAAGAGAAAAATGGTCTTTTGCAATATTCTTTACTTCTTCTACCATTTCATCTGTATTGTTGGAGATATTAACTACAATAGGTTCTACTCCAAAGTTTAGGTCTACTTTTTCGGCAATGTGGTTAGAAGGACAGCAGGCCAAAATACTACAGTTTGGTCTTAAATTACTGATTTTTTGTGCTGTGAAGCCACTTAATGTCATGGTAACGATAGCTTTGATATTGTCGTATTCTACAGCATCAACTACTAATTTTGCAATTGTATCCGCTATTCCTATTTTCCTTTTATATGTTGGGTGATTTCTATAGTCAATTGTAGATTCTACATATTCACAGATTTTACTCATAATTTCTACCGCTGCTTCTGGATATTTTCCAACTGTTGTTTCTCCTGATAGCATCACACAATCAGTTCCATCTAAAACGGCATTGGCAATATCGGATACTTCTGCTCTAGTTGGTCTTGGGTTTTGATACATAGAAGCTAACATTTCAGTTGCGACAATAGCAAATTTTCCATTTTCTCTACATTTTTTGATAATTGTTTTTTGAAGAACTGGTAATTCTTCCATTGGGACATCTACTCCTAGATCTCCTCTAGCAACCATGATTCCATCTGAAGCTTCTATGATACTATCGATGTTATCAATTCCTGTTTGAGATTCTATTTTTGAAATGATACGAGCATCTCCACCACTTTCTTCGATGATCTTTCTTGCTTGATAAACATCTTCTTTTGAGTTTACGAATGATAAAGCTAAGTAGTCACATGAATGTTGAGAAGCAAAACGAATGTCTTCCATATCCTCTTTGCTTAAGAATGGAAGATGTAAGAAAACTCCTGGTACATTTAAGGATTTATGACTTTTAATCTCTCCATCATTTAATGCTTTTAATACAAGAGTATTTTCTTCTTTTCTAATTACTTCTAGATCTAACAAAGCATTGTCTACTAGAACATGATCTCCAACAGAAATCTTATCGATTGCTTCTGGATGATTTACACTAAAGTGTTCTCTATTTCCTAAGACTTGTTCTTTTACGATGCGGATTTCTTCTCCTGCATGAAGAGAGACTCCTTCTTCCTGTTCAAAATTCCAGGTTCTAAATTCTGGTCCTTTTGTATCATACATGATAGCTACTGGCTTTCCAGTTAATCTTCTTACTTGTCGAACTGTATTGACAGTTTCCAAACAGCTTTCATGTGTCGCATGAGATAGATTAATACGTGCACAATTCATGCCATTGATGACTAGTTGTTGCATTACTTCTACACTGCTACTGGCTGGACCAATACTACAAATTACTTTAGTTTTTTTCATATTTTCACTCCTGTTTTTTATTCGCTACTTTCTAGAAAACATTCTATCATGTTTTTTTTATGCAAGCAAGAAATGGTTCATAATCACCTTTTTCTTTACATTTTTTACATTTCTCATCATATAGTACATTAGATAGGTATTTATCAACACCTATTCTTATTCCTTGCATACTCTATATTAGGATACATCTATTTGATGGAAAGGAGGGAGAAAAATGAACTGTTCTGAGAATTCTTGTTCTTCTTGCATCTTTGATATTTTAAAAAGAATTTTATTACTTCAAAAACAAGATTTTGATCATGATAATTTTGTTGGATGTGATAAACCTTTTCTTGGTCCATCTACTGTAAATGTTACTTATAATACTAGACCAATTCAACTTTTTAATAGCTCTACTGGTGATGCTTGGACTTTTGATTATACTTTAGCTAGTGGAACTACTGGTGAAAGTAATGTCTTGAGAGTAGAATCTTTAGATGATTGTTGTTGCACCTGTCGTATTCTTTATCTTAATACAGAAACTAATACTTATGTTAGTACTGGACAATTTGTAACAATTGATCTACATTCCTGTGGTGCTATTCGTTGTCTTTCAGATACCTATGTAGAATTAGCCTAATGAAAAAGATTGTTTTAAAAGCAATCTTTTTCATTTCAGACTGTTGACAAATAGGTTTATATTTTGACTTATTTGTCTTTTTGTTTGTAAAAATAAAGATATCTAGTATTTCTACTAGATTATGCGTAGTGGTGTAATGCAAATTTTTTGAGATTCATACACGCATAAAGCAG
>JAFRIU010000047.1 GCA_017432645.1 Bacilli bacterium | reverse complement strand
TATCACATCTTTACAAGAATACCAAAAACTTGTAGAAGATTGGATAATATTTTACAATACAACTAGATTAAAGTCAAAAAAGTCAGAAAAATAATTCCTGACTCCTTTTTATTTTTGTGAACTATTTGGGGTTCACTTCAAAAACGATTCTTTTTTTGTACAAAAAAATAAGGAATTATTTTTCCTTATTCATTTTTTTATATAGATTATAAGAGAAGTTATTTAGGATAATATCAAATTCTCCAATATATTCTGCAATGGTTGTATTGAATCCTAATTTTGATTCATTTAATTTTTGATATTTATTTTCTTTTTCAAATTCTCCAGCTATTTCGCTTAGATTGATATACTTTAATCCTTGATTATTGTAATCCGTAATTAATTTCCATTTTAATAAATAGTCTGGATGGATGCTTTTATAGTTTTCTCCTACTTCTTCCGCAAAAATATAAGCTGCATTGTCATATTTGATTACCATAGCTCCTGCAATAATAATTCCATTTGGATTGTCTTTTAAAAGTTCTGTTGCTTTTACAAGATCGTTTTTGTATGTTGCCACTAGTCGATCAGATTCCATCTTTTTACTTAAGTATTCATCTCTATATTTTTGATCTAATGAAGTGTCTTGTACTCTAGCAGCTAATGTATCATTGTATTCTACTTCTTTTTCATAATTTCTTCTACTATTTACTAAGAATGCTTGAGTATTGATTTTTGCATAATATATATCAACATTATCTTTAAAACTATCTTTTATATTTTGATAATATGATAGAGGAGGTTTATCTTTTTTTCCTTTCATTAATTGATATAAATCTTCTATGTTTTTTTCAAAATCTTTTACAACGTCGATTCCGCTATTTGCGTTCTTTTTAATTTGCAATCTTGTATTCTTTTCTAGTTTTGCAAATATCTCTCTAATGTCTCTTTGTAGTAGTACGATAGCTTCCCAACGAGACTTCTCTGTTTCAAAATAAAGATTTTTTCCTTTGTATTCAAAACCGGCTTTTTTTAAGTTATTGATGATTTCTGTTCCTTTGTTATTTAGATTCATGATATTTCCTTCGAAATCACGAATGGTTAAAGGAATATAAGGATCTATTCTTAATAAAATAAAGTTTTGTTTACCTAATACTTTTTTTAGTTTTTCTGCTAATTCTTTTAAGTTTTCTGAGCTATCATAATTGAACAGAAATCCTCTTGGAGCATAAGCTATTTTGTTTCCCATAAAAACTTCTTTATATAGAAGTAATGTTGCACCTATTAGTTTATTTTCTTCGTTTATCATTCCTAGGAATTGTGTATGGTAGCCATATTTCATCATTACATTGGCATACATGGAACTTTGAAAATAACTTCTGTATCTATGAGTAGATGCAAACTTATCAAATTGTTCAGAATTTAATTTTACAATTTTCATCTATACCCACTTCCTATCATCATATATTATATCATGATAAGGCTTTTTCTTTCAACCTCATATCCGATTTATTTTGGAAGTTTGTAGTCAAAAATAATGGATTATAGTATACTATAGATGGTGATATCATGTTTCAGAATAATAAAATATTAATATTAGGTATGGCTAGAAGTGGTTATCAAGCTGCGAAATTGCTTATTTCTTTAGGAAATGAAGTTTATTTAAATGATGCTAAGCCAGAAGAAAAATTGGATCCTACTGAGGTTAAAGAGTTAAGAGATTTAGGTGTTCATCTTATTTTTGGTAGTCATCCGGATCATTTACTTGATTCTACGTTTGATTATTTAATTAAGAATCCAGGTGTTCCTATTGATCATCAGTATGTTTTAGAGGCTAAAGAATTAGGAATAGAAGTCATGAATGAAGTGGAAATGGCTTATCGTTTATTGCCGGATGATGTGGATATTATAGGAATTACGGGAACGAATGGAAAGACTACTACGACTACGATTACTTATGAGATTATGTATAAGGCTTTTGGCGATAGAGTTCATTTGGCAGGAAATATAGGATATCCTCTATCTAGTATTTTAAAGGATATTAAAAGTGGAGATATTATTGTGATGGAGTGTTCTTGTCAGCAAGGGGAAAATTTCATAAAATTTCATCCACATGTTGGCGCAATTACTAATTTTTCAGAAGCTCATATTGATTTCATGAAAACTTATGAGCACTATAAACATACTAAGTCTAAGATGTTTTATAATCAGTCTCAGGATGATATTGCGATTCTAAATTATGATAATTCTGATGTTATGGAAGAATTTAAGGGTATTTCTTCCCAAAAGAAATATTTTTCTAGTAAACAAGAAATAGATGGATGTTATTTAAGAAATAGAGATATTTACTATTATGATGAGAAAGTCATGAGTATGGATGATATTAAAATAAAAGGAATGCATAACGTAGAAAACTGTATGGCAGCTATTATGGCTGTGAAAGAATATGGAGTTTCTAATGATATTATTGTAGATGTTATTTCTCATTTTAAAGGTGTAGAACATCGTCTAGAATATGTCGATACTATTCACGGAGTAGAGTATTATAACGATACAGAAGCTACCAATATTAAGTGTTGTCAGATTGCATTATCTTCTTTTAATTGTCCTGTTGTTCTTTTTTTAGGCGGATTAGAGCGCGGACAAAAGTTTGAAGATCTTACACCTTATATGAAAAATGTGAAGGCAATTATTGCGATAGGACAGTGCCGTGAAAGAGTAAGAGATTATGCTTTATCAATCGGAAAAGATGTCTATGTTTATGAACATTTAAAAGATGGTTTTGACAAGACTCAAGAAATTGTAGAAGAAGGAGATGTTGTTTTACTTTCTCCTGCTAGTGCTAGCTGGGATCAGTATAAAGAGTGTGAAGTAAGAGGAGCAGAATTCAAAGATAAAGTAAGGGAGTTAAAAGCGTCATGAATGGAAAAATAGGTGTTTTTGATTCTGGACTTGGAGGATTATCTGTTTTAAAAGAGCTTATGAAGCTGCTTCCTGGTGAAGATTATTTATTCTATGAAGATAGTATTCATAATCCTTATGGTATCAAAACAGAAGAGGAGTTATTAGAAATTACTTCTAATATTGTTGATTATTTGTTAGAAAATGGTTGTAAGATTATTGTGATTGCTTGTAATACAGCTACTACTTGTTGTATGAAAAGTCTTCGAGAAAAGTATCCTGAAGTTATTTTTGTAGGAACTGTTCCAGCTATTAAGGTTGCCTATGATAATCACTTTAAAAATACCATTATTCTATCTACTCCTTATACTTCTCAGTCTAAAAGAGTTCAGGAATTACTTCATGATTATACTGATGTGGATCAAAATATTATCAATATTTCGGGAGAAAATTTAGCGAATCTTATTGAATTAGATAAAAAAGATGAAATAAATGAATTACTTCATCGACTATTGGATTCTTATGTAGATGTTGCGGATTCTATGGTACTTGGCTGTACTCATTATTCTTTGATTAAAGATGAAATTCATGCAGTACTTCCTAACACAACTTTATTGGATGGTTGTAGAGGGGTATCTGAAGAAGTGAAGAGACAGTTGGAATTTCATGATTTATTAAGTAATAAAGAACAGCAAGGATCTTTAACTATTATTAATAATAAAAGTGATGCTTTGATTCAAAGAAGTTATGAAATATTAGAAGAATTATAAGAGTAAACATATTTGTTTACTTTTTTGGTGATTTCTTTTTTAATCAGTGTTATAATAATCCATGTAATGGAGGTTATTATGAAAATAAAAGATGTTGTTGGACGTGAAATACTTGATTCACGTGGAAATCCTACTGTTGAAGTAGATGTTATTCTAGAAAATGGAGTTATGGGTAGAGCTGCTGTTCCAAGTGGAGCTACTACTGGAGAAAGAGAAGCATTGGAGCTTCGTGATGGAGATAAATCTAGATATTTAGGAAAAGGTACATTAAAAGCAGTAGAAAATGTAAATGGACCTTTAAGAGATTTAGTAATTGGTATGGATGCTGCTGATCAAAAAGCACTTGATTATGCTATGATTGAAGCAGATGGAACGGATACAAAATCTAAATATGGAGCGAATGCTATTTTAGGAATTTCTATGGCTGCTATGAAAGCTAGTGCATTAGAAGCAGGAAAGCCATTATATCGTTATATTGGAGATGGTAAGACTTTGCCTCGTCCTATGATGAATATTATTAATGGTGGAGCTCATGCAGATAATCGTCTAGATTTCCAAGAATTCATGATTATTCCTCAAAGAGATACGATTCATGAAAGAGTAAGAGTAGGAGCTGAAGTATTCCATAATTTAAAGAAAGTATTAAATGAAAAAGGTTTAGCTACTGGTGTTGGAGATGAAGGAGGATTTGCTCCGGATTTACAATCTAATACAGAAGGTTTTGAACTTATCATGGAAGCTATTCGTAAGGCTGGTTATGAACCAGGAAAAGATGTATGCATGGGAATTGATGTTGCTGCTTCAGAGTTCTATAAAGATGGAAAATATGAACTTGTTGGAGAAGGTAGAAGTCTTACTACAGATGAATTAATTGATTTTTATGAAGAATTAGTTAGTAAATATCCAATTATTTCTATTGAAGATCCAGTAGATGAAAATGATTGGGATGGATTTGCTAAAATTACAGAAAGACTTGGAGATAAAATTCAGTTAGTTGGAGACGACTTGTTTGTAACCAATAAGAAATGTCTTCAAATGGGTATTGATCATCATGCAGGAAATGCTATTTTGTTAAAAGTAAATCAGATTGGAACCATTACCGAGACTTTAGAAACAATTGAACTTGCAAGAAAGCATGGATATGCTACTGTTATTTCTCATAGATCAGGAGAAACTGAGGATACGACGATTGCTGATTTAGCTGTTGGGCTTGATTTAGGACAAATTAAAACAGGTTCTATGTCTAGAACAGATCGTATTTGTAAATATAATCAATTAATGAGAATTGAAGAAGAATTATCTAAGTAAAAGTGAAAGCTTTTACTTTTCTTTTGTTTTTCTTTATGTTATAATAACTACGTTTCTAGGGGGATTATTATGTATTATGAGGGACAATGCGGAAGTTGTAATAACTTTGTAGAGGAAAAAGGTTCTGGCCTTTATGATCAAAGAAATTCTAGTAATACTAAGGGATGGTGTACTTCTTATAGAGCTAGTTACTATCCTACGGAGTCTTCTTGCTCTCGTTATTCTAGAAGGAAAGACCTTTCAAGTGGTAATTGTTATATTACTACTATGGTTTGCAGTATCTTAGGGTATTCTGATCAATGTGATGTATTAAATACTTTAAGAGGATTTCGTCATGATGTTTTACAAAAAGATGAGAAGTATGCGGGAATTTTGTATGAATATGATGTAGTAGGACCAGAAATAGCCAAACATTTAAAACAAGAAGAGATTTCTTTTGTAGATAAGATTTATCGTACTTTTCTTCTTCCTATTGTTTCTTTTATTAAAGAGAAGAAAACAGAGGAAGCTATTTCTAAATATGTTCAGATGACGGAGTCCTTAAAGGATTGTTATGGAATAGAATTTCAGAAAGATGTTCCTGCTACTTATGATTACCAACATGGAGGACATGGAGTAGAGAGGGTAAAGAAGAATTATCGATTAGCTTTTTAATGATCGATTCTTGCATTCCTTTTTAGAATATGCTATTATATTATTACTGTTTGGAGGGGATTAGATGGAAGTTGCATTATTAGTAGTATCCATTTTATTAATTATTATTGTTTTATTACAAAGTGCTAAAGCAGAAGGTGGAGCTCAAATTATTTCTGGAGGTAGAAGTGAGTTGTTTGCTAACAGAAAAGAAAGAGGTTCCGAATTAGTAATTACTCGTATTACTGCTGTTTTAGGAATTGCATTCTTTGTACTTTGTTTTGTCGCTATGTTTATTTAGGACCTATGGTCCTTTTTCTTTTGGAATTTTCTAGCTATCTCAGGTAAAATACAGTATAATGAGAATAGAGGTGTTTGCTATGCGAGATGATATTATTAATTTGTTAGAAAATAGTGATAGAGCCATGGATATTTATGAATTACAAAATGCCTTAGGAATTCAAACGGTGGAAGAATTAACCTCTTTAACGGAAGAACTTAGGAAACTTGAGGAGGAAGCCATTCTTTATTGTTCTCATAAAGATAAGTATATGATGATTTCTAAGAGTCATCTTAGGAAAGGTGTCATGAGAGTTAATAAGAAAGGTTTTGGTTTTGTTGAAGTAGATGGCATGGATGATGATATCTATATTGATTCTGACCATATGAATGGAGCTATTCATGATGATGTTGTTTTAGTAGAAGTTACTAGTAAGAAGAATTTATCTCGCCTAGAGGGTAGAGTTTTAAAGATTATCGAGAGAAAAATAAAACGTTATATTGGTCTGATTGAATTTGATAAAAATGGGTTAGGTCATATTACTTTGGATGATTCTAAAATCAAATTAAATATTGAGGTTCCAAAGAAGAAGTCACTTAATGCCGTAGATGGTCATAAAGTAGTTGTGGAATTAGTGAGAGAATTAGATCATAATGGTCGTTATGAAGGAGAAGTTGTTGATATCATTGGACATGTTCATGATCCAGGAGTAGATATTTTATCGATTGTTTATAAATATAATATTTCTGTTGATTTTCCAGAAGAAGTGAAGGAAGAAGTTTCTCATATGCCTATGTCTGTTCGAGAAGTAGATTGTCCAAATCGAAGAGACTTACGAGAAGAAGAAATCTTTACTATAGATGGTGATGATACTCGTGATATTGATGATGCCATTTCTATTAAACATCTTTCTAATGGTCATTATGAATTAGGAGTTCATATTGCGGATGTTAGTTATTATGTAAAAGAGGGAAGTCCATTAGATAAAGAAGCAATGGAAAGAGGAACTAGTGTTTATTTAGTGGATCGTGTGATTCCTATGCTTCCTCATGAATTATCGAATGGAATTTGTTCTTTAAATCCAAATGAAGATCGTCTTACTCTTTCTTGTGTAATGGAGTTTGATGAAGTTGGAAAACAAATAAAGTATGAAATTTTTCCAAGTATTATTCGGTCTCGTATGCAAATGACTTATAAAAAGGTAAACCAGATTCTTGAGAAGAATGTTATTCCAGAAGGCTATGAACCTTATGTAAAGTCTTTAAAATTAATGGCTCATTTAGCTTCCATTTTACGAAAAATGAAGGAAAAAAGAGGGTATATTGATTTTGGAGTAGAGGAAGCTAAGATTTTAGTAGATGAAAAAGGTGTTCCTGTTGATGTTGTTTTGAGAGATAGAGGAGTTGGAGAAAAGTTAATAGAGGATTTTATGATTGCAGCTAATGAATGTGTTGCCACTCATGTCTATTTTATGAATTTACCATTTATTTATCGTGTGCATGAGTATCCGATGGAAGAAAAGATCCGTAATTTCTTATCTTTTGTCAGTAGTCTAGGCTATCAGATAACGGGAGATGTTCATGGTGTGAAGCCAACTACGATTCAGAAGATTTTGTCTCAATTGGAGGATAAACCAGAATACCCTATTTTGTCTTCTTTCTTGCTTCGTAGTATGCAAAAAGCGGTATATAGTCCAGAAAACTTAGGACATTATGGTTTAGCAAGTGACTGTTATACACATTTCACTTCTCCTATAAGACGTTACCCAGATACAACCGTTCATCGTCTCTTGCATCTTTATCTATTTGAAGGTAAAATAAGCATGGAATTGATTCATAAATGGGAAGAAAAGCTTGTTTATATAGCAGAACATTCTTCTGAAAGAGAACGTGCTTCAGTTGACTGCGAGAGAGAAGTAGATGACATGAAGATGGCTGAATATATGGAGAAGCATATTGGAGAAGAGTATCAAGGAATGATTTCTTCTGTTACTTCTTTTGGAATGTTTATTGAACTTCCTAATTTGATTGAAGGATTAGTTCCTATTAAGGATATGAAGGATTTCTTTCATTTTGATGAAGAGCATATGACTTTAACAGGAGAAAGGACTCATATTCGTTATGCAATTGGAGATAAAGTTATCGTTCGTGTTGTAAGGGCTTCTAAAGAGGAGAAGACAATTGATTTTGAAGTAGTAAAGAAGGTGTAGTATGAAAAAAAAGAAAAAATTACGTTTTAAAAGATTGGGGAAACTATTTTTATTGTTTGTCTTTCTTCTTGTTGGTGTTTTTTCTTTGAAATATGTTCATGTTTCTTTTAGTTCAATTGATCTTCCTTTCCTCTCTAAAAAAATTGAAAAGAAGATTCCCAATCCATTTGAGAAAATGAAGATAAAAGAGCCAAAGGATTATGAAATTAATTTATTTATGGTTGGAGATGCTTTGATTCATAGCGCTGTTTATCAAGATGCTCGTACTAGTAATGGTGGGTATGATTTTAAGCCTATGTTAGAAATGATTAAACCGATTTCTTCTAAGTATGATTTGGTTTACTATAATCAGGAAACTATTCTTGGAGGAACAGAGTTAGGTCTTTCTAATTATCCGCGTTTTAATTCTCCTTATGAAGTAGGGGATGCTTTCTTGGATGCAGGGTTTAATTTGGTTTCTTTAGCTACCAATCATACAATGGATAAGGGAGAGGTTGGAGTTACCAATTCGGTTCATTATTGGCAGACCAAGAAAGATCAAGCAGTATATTCTGGTCAGTGGTTGTCTTTCGAAGAAAGGGAAAAAGAAACTTCCCAAATATATGAGAAGAATGGAATCAAATATGCTTTTCTTTCTTATACAACTTGGACAAATGGTTTGGAGACACCTAGAGGCAAAGAGTATTTGAATAATGTTTATTCAGATGAACTAGCAGCTTCTGACATAGCAAAAGTAAAAGATAAAGCAGACGTTATTATTGTTGCGATGCACTGGGGAACGGAGTATTCTTTAGGAGTAAATTCCGATCAAGATCGTATCGCTCAATTTTTAGCGGATCAAGGAGTACAAATTATTATAGGTGCTCATCCACATGTTGTAGAACCAGTAGAGTACTTAAATGATGGAAAGACTTTTGTTATTTATTCTTTAGGTAATTTTATTTCTGATCAAGAAGGAAATGAAAGACTTACTGGACTTATGATGACCTTAAAGATTAAGAAACATGTTGATGTAGAAGATAATGTTACGATTCGTATTGAAGAGCCTCATGCAGAACTTATTTATACAAAATCTTATTATGGTGGAAAAAGAAATTTTAAAGTTTATCCTTATCCACAACTAACAGAGAAATTACTTCCTAATTATACGGGATTATATGAAAAATATAAGGCTGTTGTGAACACATTCTATGATGGATTGCAATGGGGAATTACAGGGGAATAGATATGGAAATTTTAAATCGTAAGGCACATTTTGATTATTTTATTGAAGAAGAATATGAAGCTGGTATCGTTTTGACCGGAACAGAGATAAAGTCTATTCGAAGTGGAAACTGTAATATTAAGGATTGCTATGGAATTGTTAGAAATGGAGAAGTTTATTTATTAAACATGTATATTGGTGTGTATAAAGAAGGAAACTTATTTAATCATTCAGAGAATAGAACCAGAAAACTTCTTTTACATAAAAAGGAAATTAAGAAAATTACTCAGGCAATTGAGGTAGATGGACTTACTTTGATTCCAATTAAGGGCTATTTTAAGGATAATAAGTTTAAAATTCTTCTTGGTGTTTGTAGAGGTAAGAAGAATTTTGATAAAAGAGAAACAATTAAAAATAGAGATATAGAAAGAGAAACTAGAAAGAATATGAAAAATTATCGTTAGTTTTTCTTTCTTTTTACGTGCTCTTTTCATTTTTCTTGTTTTGTGGTATAATGTACGCATGGGGCTGATTTGGTTTCGACGGGAATAGTAGAGCATAGATGGCAAGTCGGGTGTCCACGTTAGAGACGCAAAAAAATAAATGCAAATAAAATTAAAAACGCTGTAGCTAGTTTGTTTGCTCGTCAAGCAGTAGCTTTTGCCTAATAATATAAGGTCAGCACTTCTTTACCATTCTTGCCTTGGGATTGTTTAGAAGTTCATTTTTAGAGGCTATAGCTATCTTTTGTCTAGAAGATAGAAAGAATTCTTAGACTGGTATACTTTCTTGGTCGTTAATTACTTGGAAGGTATATGAGAATAATTAGTTAACTAAGCTTGTAGAGGTTTATGTAGCTCTATTTTCGGACAGGAGTTCAATTCTCCTCAGCTCCACCATATGAGAATTTAGTTGATATTTTTCAACATAATAAAAAAAGTCACTAATTTTTAGTGATTTTTTGTTTGGTTTCGTTTTAAATGAGTTCTTTTTATTAATGTATGTATTTTAGGAGGATCATTTATTATTTCTTCTATGGTTTCTTTGGAAAGTAGTACTGGGTATTCTTCTCCTTCTATAAATAGTAAGTATATAATCTCTTGTTTATTTTTCTCATCATAGATGGAATTTTCTAAAGATACAATTTTGTAATTTTTTTCTAGAGGACTGTCACTTTGATAAATAGATAGTATTCTTATATCATTTAAGTCATTTGCGGGGAATGGTTGGAATGGTAAGAACTGTTTTTCATATCCATAATGGAATTCATGTTCATAACCACAGTCTTTGCATTTGCAAGTATATACTTGACTTCTTATTTTTGTGATGGGGTTATTATAAATGTATCCTTCTTCTCCTTCCTTTTCTTTTAGTTTTATGTCGACATTGAGAGAGTTACAATTTGGGCATTGTAATAATTGATTTAAATTATTCTTCATATCAATTCTCCTTTTAAAGAACATTATATAAAAAATATAAAAAAATAGCTAGAAAATTTTTCTTTTTTTGAAGAATATCTAAAGTTTCTTTTTATATTATGGTATGATTATATTGAAAGCAGTTTTGTTTTTCGATTAGGAGTGATGATATGGAAAGATTAAGTAATGAAGAAATGAAGAAGATGATAAATGATCAATATAAAGAGGCTGAAGTGATGCTGCAAGATTCTAAAAAAACAGAGGATTTTTTAGATGATGTTGAAGCAAAATTTAATGATGTAATTGAGAACAAAATAGGAATTGATAAAACAGAGCAGGATTTGCAGAGACTAGAGGAGAAGTTAAAATTAGTTCCTAAGATAGGGGATAGCTTATCTGTTGTTCCTGCATGGATTTCTTTAGCTAGAAGTTATGTTAAAAAGGAATATACTGATATTCCTTTAGGTAGTGTTGTTGCTATTGTTGGATCGTTGGTATATTTTTTCTCACCTGTTGATTTAATCCCTGATGCTGTTCCTATTGCTGGATATATTGATGATGCTTTTGTCATTGATGCTTGTTTTAAATTAGTTAAGAGTGATGTAGATGAATATATTAAGTGGCGTAAGGATAATAATAAAGTTTTACAAAAATAGGAGGGTTAGAAATGAGAGAATTAATCAATAAGAGTATTGGAGCAGCTATTTTAATATCTTTGGGAGATTATGCTCTTTTAAAACTTGGCAATCCAATTGGTCCCATTATTTTTGCTTTGGGATTACTTGGAGTATGCTATATGGGACAGAATTTATTCACTGGTAAGTGTGGATTTTTAATTGAAGATAAGATATCATGGAAGAATTTGATTCTAATTTTGATTATGAATTTATTAGCAGGATATTTGATGGGAGTTTGCTTTTCATTTTGTGATACGGAGGTCGTTCAAAATGCAATTATGAAAGTCTCTGGTTGGGATTTTTCTCTTGCCTTTTTCTTAAAATCTGTATTATGTGGAATAATTATGTATGTTGCGGTTCTTATGTATCGAAAGGGAACTCCACTTGGTATTATTTATGGAATTCCTTTGTTTATTTTCTGTGGATTTCAACACTGTATTGCTAATATCATTACATTGGGTGTAGCTTGTAGTTTCCATTGGTCTATTGTGCTATGTATTTTAGGTAATTTCTTCGGATCTCTTTTGATGTGGTATTTTTCTAAAGATTGTGTAAAAGAAAATAAGTTTAAGAAAAATGTAGAGATACATTTGTTAAAGAGTAGAAAGTAGTTATGGAAAGATATCAAGAAATTGAACGTAGCATCATTAAGAAGTATCGTAAGGATATTTGGAGCCCATTTGTTAAAGCAGTAATGGATTATCATTTAATTGAAGAAAATGATAAAATTATGGTTTGTATTAGTGGGGGAAAAGATTCTTTTTTATTAGCGAAATGTATGGAAGAGATTCAAAAACATGGAAAGTTTCCCTTTGAGATTTTTTATGTTTGTATGAATCCTGGCTATAATGAGGCAAATAAGAATTTGATTCTTGAAAATGCTAGAACTATGAATATTCCCTTAGAGATGTTTGAAAGTGATATCTTTGATGTGGTTTCTCATGTTGATAGAAGTCCTTGTTATTTGTGTGCAAGGATGAGAAGAGGTTGCCTATATAAAAAAGCCCAAGAATTAGGATGTAATAAGATTGCTTTGGGGCATCATTTTAATGATGTGATTGAAACTACTTTGCTTTCTATGTTTTATGGAGCTGAAATCAAGACTATGATGCCAAAACTTCATAGTGAGAACTTCCCTGGACTTGAACTTATTCGACCTCTTTATTTGGTAAAACAAGAAGCTATTAAGGCTTGGGTAAAAAGTAATGAGTTAACTTTCTTAAATTGTGCTTGTCGTTTTACGGAGGCTGTTGCGAATCATGATGAGCTTAGCAGAAGAGTGGAAGTTCGACATTTGATTGAGGAAATGAAAAAGACTAATCCTAATGTAGACTATAATATTTATAAAGCACTGGATAATATTAATTTGAACTGTGTTTTGGGTGTTAAAAGAGAAGGGGAATATGAGAGTTTTTTAGAGCATTATGAAAATAAAATTGACAAGTGATTTTGTCAAAAGATGTTGTATATATTGAAAAAATGGAAGAAAACTATATAATAATGGTAGGAGGGATAGAATGATTAGAGTAGCCATTAATGGATTCGGAAGAATCGGAAGATTATGCTTTCGTTTCATGGAAGAAAATGAAGAATTTGAGGTTGTTGCCGTAAATGATTTAACGGATGCTGAACAACTTGCTTATTTATTAAAGTATGATACGAATCATAGAAATTATCGTATTGATGAGATTCATGCTGAAGGGGATTGCATTATAGTAGGAGATAGAAAAGTAAAAGTATATGCTGAGAAAGATCCTGCTATGTTACCTTGGAAAGATTTGAATATCGATGTTGTATTTGAATGTACTGGTTTATTTACATCAGATGAAAAGGCTATGGCTCATATTCATGCAGGAGCTAAGCATGTTATTATTTCTGCACCAGCAAAGGGAGATATTAAGACAATCGTCTATAATGTTAACCATGGTATTTTAACGGGAGAAGAGCAAATTATTAGTGCAGCTTCTTGTACAACAAACTGTTTGGCACCAGTTGTTGATGCATTAGATAGAGAATTTGGAATTGTAAAAGGATTTATGACAACGGTTCATGCTTATACCAATGATCAAGCTTCTTTAGATGTTGCTCATAAGAAAGGACATTTAGCTCGTCGTGGACGTGCATGTGCTGCTAATATTGTTCCAGCTTCTACCGGTGCAGCAAGTGCTATTGGACTAGTCTGTCCTAATTTGGCTGGCAAATTAGATGGAACGGCTATGCGTGTTCCTGTACCAACAGGTTCTGTTGTTGATTTAACACTTGAGTTAGCTAAGAATACGACAGTAGAAGAGATTAATGCAGCTTTGCAGAAATATACAAGTGAAACGATGGAATTTACGATGGATCCTATTGTATCTAGTGATGTGATTGGAAGGCGTTGTGGTTCATTGGTTGATGGACTTTCTACAAATGTTTTGGAAGTAGATGGAAAGCAATTAGTAAAAGTAGTATCTTGGTATGATAATGAGATGGGTTATACCGCTCAGATGGTAAGAACTGCTAAGTGCTTGATGAATCATTAGTATTCATAAAATAAAGGAGAAAACTCCTTTTTTTTGTGTGAAAAAAATGCTATAATTTTTGGTAGATGGAGTGTGTTTATGAAAACAGTTAAAGATTTAGATTTAGAAAATAAGAAAGTAATTATTCGTTGTGATTTTAATGTGCCTATTGTGGATGGAAAAATAGTGGATGATACGCGTATGGTAGAATCTTTAAAGACTATTCAGTATTGCTTAGATCATCATTGTAAGGTAATTTTAATGTCACATTTAGGAAGAGTAAAGGAAGAAGCTGATTTAGCTAAGAATGATTTGGCTCCTGTTGCTGCACACTTAAGTGAATTGCTTCATAAGGAAGTTTTGTTTAGTAAGAAGACTAGAGGCCAGGAATTAGAAGAGATGATTTCTCGTATGGAAGCAGGAGATGTTTTATTAGTTCAAAATACTAGATATGAAGACTTAGATGGTAAGAAGGAAAGTAGTAATGATGAAGAGTTAGGTACTTATTGGGCATCTCTTGGTGAAGTGTTTATTAATGATGCGTTTGGAACGGCTCATCGTGCTCATGCTTCTAATGTAGGAATTGCTTCTCATTTGCCATCTGCCGTTGGATTTCTAATCGAAAAAGAATTAACAGCTTTAAGTGTTTTAGATAATCCTCCTCATCCTTTTGTTGTTATTCTAGGTGGAGCTAAAGTTGCTGATAAAATTGGTGTGATTGAAAATTTAGTTGGCAAGGCAGATAAGATTCTAATAGGTGGTGGAATGAGCTATACTTTCTTAAAAGCACAAGGTTATGAAATCGGTAAGTCTTTATTTGATGAAGAGAGTTTGGATTTTTGTAAAAGGGTATTAAAAGAACATGGTGATAAGATTGTCTTACCAGTAGATTATGCAGTTACGAATGAATTTACAAATGATGAAGAATATCGTTTGAAAGATGCTAAGGAAATAGCTGCTGATGAAATGGGTCTAGACATTGGAGAAAAGACTACTATGATGTTTGAAGATATTTTAAAAGAAGCTGCTATTGCGATTTGGAATGGGCCACTTGGTGTTTATGAATTTGAAAAGTATAAGAAAAATACGGTTCGTTTATTAGAATTTGCTGTAGAGAATAATATCAAAATCATTTTAGGTGGTGGAGATATTGTAGCAGCAGCTACAGCTGCTGGTTATAAAGAAAAAGTTTATCATGCTTCTACTGGTGGAGGCGCAACTTTGGAATATTTGGAAGGAAAAGGATTACCTGGAATAGAAGCAATTCATTAAGAAGTGTAGGTGAGAGAGTTGAGTACAGAAAGAGTATTTCTAGTTCATCCATATGATGATGGTCATATGCAGATGATAAAAGATTTTGAAAATAGTCATTCTTGTTTTGGTAAATGGACTAATCAACTAGAGATACTACGCTCATCTCTTTCAAAAGAAGAATATGATAAAGAAAAACTTCAAAAAAATGAGATAGATGAAATCCTTTGTTGTGAGAGAGGATCGAAGATTCTTGGAATATGTCATGTCCATGGGGAAAAGGATATTCGTTTAGCAAAAATTCATATAGTATCTGCTAGTGGAAAAAGTCAAAAAATGATTCCAGAAATTTTGGATTTCGTTTTTCGTCAATGGCAGATAGAAGAAATATTTATGATGGTTCATCCGGAAGATCGAGATACAATTCATTATTTAATGTCTCAAAATTATGAAGATTTGGGAGAAGAGAGTGGAGAAAGATTGTATTTAGTAGAACGAGAAATGATGAATCACCATCAAAGGGCAATGTGATATGAGATTTATTAAAAATATTCGAAAAAATACCATTCTTGTTTTAGTTATTACGATTTTTTCTCTTTATATTATTTTGAGAAAGGATTGGAGAGAGATTATTCTTTCTTTTCAAAATATTCAAGTGTTTTATATTACACTTGCTTTTCTCTTCTTCTTTTTCTCCATTATTGTACGTGGATATATTAATTATAAAATTACAGGGGATAAGGAGAAGCTTAGTATTCAGGAAGCTATTAAGCATAATATAATTGTGCAGTTTTTTAATGGCATTACTCCTTTTTCTACTGGGGGACAGCCAATGGAAATTTATATGTTAACTGAACATGATATTCCTCTTCCTTTGGCTACCAATCAAGTTATTCAAAGTGCTATTTTTTATCAAATTGCTTTGGTTCTATTTGGTGTTATTGCTATTATTTTGAATTTGCTATTTGGCTTTTTTCCACAGGATACGGCAACTAATTATTTTGTTGCTTTGGGATTTTTGATGAATTTAGGGGTAGCAGTTATTTTGTTTTTCCTTTCTTCTTCTAAAAAAATTACTATTAAGATTGGAAATGTTTTTAAATGGATTGTTCATCAATTAAGAATTCAAGTGGAAGATCAAGAAATTGATAAGATTTTAGAAGATTATTATCAAAGCTTTCAAAAGATGAAAAAGAATAGAAAACTTGTAATAGAGGGAATATTCTTTAATTTACTTAGTTTAGCGTGTCTATATAGTGTTCCATTTTTTGTAGTTTTGGCTATGTCTAGCCATTCTTTAACGCTTTTTGAGACTTTGATATCTTCTGCTTATGTTTACGTTATGGCATCCTTTATTCCCATTCCAGGATCTAGTGGAGGAATAGAGTATGCTTTTAGTAAAGTATATTATCATTTTGTTTCTGCAGATATTTTATCTGCCACTTTGATTTTATGGAGATTTATTACTTATTATTTTGGAATATTATTGGGTGCTACGGTATTTAATTTAGAAAAGAGAGGTAAAAAATGAGAATAGGAATATTTACAGAGACATATACTCCTTATATTAGTGGTTTGGTTACTAGTGAAGTTATGCTCAAAAAAGCTTTGGAAGAAAATGGTCATGAAGTATATGTTGTCACAGCTAATTTGGAAAGTTTTAAGTATGAGTATGACGAAGAAGAGAGAATTTTAAAGATTCCAGGAATTCCAACTGGTATCTATAATTCTCGTTTAACTAGTATTTATCCAATTCGTGCAATTAAAAAGATTAGGAGTTGGAATTTGGATGTTATTCATTCTCAGACAGAGTTTGCGATAGGAACTTTTGCGAGATTATTTGCGAAACAGTATAATATTCCATTAGTTCATACTTATCATACTTTATATGAGGATTATATTCATTATATTACGAAGGGTTATTTTAACCGTTCTGGAAGAAAAGTCGTAGAATATTTAACAAAGTTTTATTGTGATACTACTGCGACAGAATTGATTGTTCCGACGAATAAGATTTATAAACTATTTAAAGAGAAATATCGTTTTGAAAAAAATATTAATATTATTCCAACAGGGATTGAAGTAGAAAGATTTTTTAAGGAAGATATGGATTCTAGCCAAATAGAAGAATTAAAGGATCAACTTCATATATCTAATGATGATTTTGTAATACTATTTGTAGGAAGATTAGCTGAAGAGAAGAATGTTGAATTCTTGATAGAATCTCATAAGAATTTATTGAAGAAGGCAAAGAATATTAAATTGATCATTGTTGGAGATGGTCCGGATAAAGAACAATATGAAGCTTTGTCTAAAGAGTTAGGATTAGAAGAGAGTGTTCTCTTTACGGGAAAAGTTAGTTGGGATGATATGCCTTATTATTATCAAGTTGCTAATGTTTTTGCTACAGCTTCTAAGACGGAGACTCAGGGATTGACGATTATTGAAGCAATGGCTTCTAATGTTGTTCCGGTATGTATGAAGGATGAGGCTTTTGAAAGCATGATTACAGAAGACTTGAATGGTTTGTTTTTTGAGACTAATGAAGAATATGAGGAGAAAATTCTGTACTTATACAATGATAAAAAAGAACTAGAACATTTTGATAGACAGGCAAGGATACAGGCTGAGAATTATCGTTCTAAGTATTATGGTGAGAAAGTTTTAGAAGTATATACTAGAGCTATTAATGAGAAACAGAAAGAAAATCGATTTGGTATTTTTTCTGCTATCGTGAAGAAAATAAAGGAGATTGTAGAATGATTGTTGCATTGAATAATAAAAGTAATTTAGATTGCCAGGAGTTTCAACATTATCAAGAAGAGCTTAAAAAAATTAAAACAAATGAAACATTGATTTTGTGTCCTACTTTTTTGAATTTAGGTCAGTTTTCTTCTGATACCATTTCTTTAGGTTCTCAGAATGTTAGTTCTAGGGGAAATGGAGCTTTTACTGGTGAGGTGTCTGCTCTTCAATTAAAGTCTTATGGTGCTAAGTATGCGATTATTGGTCATAGTGAGAGAAGAGAGTATCAGAAAGAATCTCTAGAGGAGATTCATGAAAAATTATTGAGATTACTCGAAAATGATATTACGCCAATTTTATGTATTGGAGAGACTAGAGAAGAAAGAGAGCAGGGAAGGGTAGAAGAGGTATTAGAACAAGAAATCTTAACTGCCATTGAAGGAATGAGTGAAGAAGATAGAGCGAGAATGATTGTTGCTTATGAACCAATTTGGTCTATTGGAACAGGGATTATTCCAACTAATCAGGAAATAGAAGAGGTTTTTCAATTCATTAAGACCTTTTTACCTAAGGCATCTATCTTGTATGGTGGAAGTGCTAACGAGGAAAATATTGATCAGTTGAATCAGATATCCCTTATTGATGGATACCTACTTGGTGGACTTAGTTTAAAAGTAGAAAAATTAAAAATATTTTTACAAAAATTAGAAAAATAAGAGATGGACAGTCGACAAAAATTGTCCATTTTTTTTCTTTCCATTTTATTTTATCTATTATATAATGATAATGCGTGGTAAATGATAGGAGGAGAAAAATGGAAAAGACAAGATTATTTGTCATTGATGATAATCAGAGTTTGATTGATATGATTAAGGAGTATTTCAAAGAAATTCCAGATATTGATGTTGTGTTGGAAGCCAAAGATGGTAAAGAAGGACTTCTCTTTGTTGATCAAAAGAAGGATGATTATGATGTTATTTTGTTGGATTTGGTTATGCCAAATAAGGATGGTCTACATGTTTTAGAGCATTTGTATCAAAATAGAGTAGATAAGAAGGTAATCGTGGTAACTTCTTATAATACTCAAGATACGATTCGAAAGGTTGCTTCTTTAGGGGCTAGTTATTTTATATTAAAGCCTTTTGAATTAGCTGATCTAGAAGATAAAATTCGAAGTTTAAGTGAGGTTCATAAAGGAGAGGTTATTGATATCTTTCATAATAATTTACAAATATCTATTACTAAGACTTTGCATGAATTAGGTGTTCCTTCCCATATTAAGGGTTATCAGTATATTCGAGAGGGAATTACTTTGGTTTATATGAGACCTGATATGATTGGTGGTATCACAAAAGAGTTATATCCAGAAATCGCTAAAAAGTATGATTCTACAGTATCAAGAGTAGAACGAGCTATTCGTCATGCTATTGAAGTGAGTTGGAATAGAGGAAATTGGGATTTGATGGAAGAAATATTTGGACATAGTGTAGATATTGATAAGGCAAAGCCTACTAATTCAGAATTTATTGTTACGATAGCAGATAAGCTTCGATTAGAGTTTTCTAAGCCCCTGATTACTAATTGAGTCAGGAGTTTTTATTTCTTTACAGAAGGAAAATCATTTGCTATATTTATTTTAGATAGGGAAGTGTAGAGAATGGCAAAGAAAAATTTAAAAACGAATGAAATTCAAGATCGGTTTCAAGAGGCTAATCTTTCTAATCCTTTTCTTCATCATCAGATTGGAAGATCTTCTAAATTACCTTTTGGATTAGCTTTTCTAGGAATTCTTGTAGTAGGACTTATCCTTTTTTTGGCTGGAATTTTATGTATGCTTTATCTACATTCAAAAAGGCTTGTTTGTAAGTCAGAATATTCTAGTATTACTATTATCTATGACAAGGTTGGCTTGATTGGTTATTCTTCTAAGAAGTATTCCTATGATTTTTTTCAGGAACAAAAAAGTGCTAAGAAGATGGGCGTTCAAAAGTATATCAAAGCATTTCAAGATTCTTTTCAATCTAGTACAGGAGGATCTTGCAAGACTGTGAAAGAGTAAGAGAGATCTTATTTTTTTATTTCTGTTGACAAATAAACAGATCAAAAGTATACTTAATGTAGAAAATATGTTAGGAGGATACAATTTATGGAACGTAAAATAGAAGAATTTTATCATAAATGGAAAAATGATGTTATTCGTAAACCACTTATCTTATATGGACCTAAACAGGTTGGGAAGACTTTCTCTGTCTTAGAGTTTGGAAAAAAAGAGTATAAAAACTTGGTTTATTTTAATACGGAGAACAACTCTAATATATTAGAACTTTTTCAGAAAGAGAGATCGATTGAGAAGATTATTTTAAAATTATCTTTATTTTCTGGAGAAACAATTTTAAAGGAAGATACTTTGGTAGTTTTAGATAATGTTTTAGAAAATGATATTATTAAGGGCTTGAAGATTTTTGGTAGTGATCATAGTAAGTATCATTTTATAGCAATTATATCTAAGAAAGAGAAACTATCTGAATTTAAGGGAGAAGAGCTTCAATTTAAGAGTATGAGTGGAATGGATTTTGAAGAATACTTATGGGCTAGAGAGGAAAGAAGCTTATCTGAATTAATTAAGGAATCTTTTTCTAAGAGAAAGACTTGTGCTTTTCATAAGGTGGCTTTAGATCTTTTCCAGGAATATTTAGTTACTGGAGGTTTCCCTGAAGTTGTTTTGGCTAGTTTGGATGGAAAAAGTGATTATGAGTTAGATGCTATCAAACAAAAGATATTGGATATTTATAAAAAAGAAGTAGCATTGAATCATAATTTGATTGATATTTCTCGTGGATTAGAAGTTTTAGATTCTCTTCCTAATCAATTGCGTAAAGAAAACAAAAAATTTCAGTATGGTTTAATTGGTACTGGAAAACGAGCAAAAGAATATGAGAGTACCATTCAATATTTAGTAAATAATCAGTTGGTTTATCGTAGTTATAAAATATCTAATTTAAAGTCTCCGTTAAGTGGGTGTCGTGAAGTGGATAGTTTTAAGCTATATGCTTGTGATGATGGTTTATTGTATTCTATGCTTCATTTAAATCGTAAGCAATTCTTAACAGATGAGACGATTCGAGAAATTCTATATGAGAATCATATTGCGAAAGTATTAGCTGAGGCTGGTTACAGCTTGTATTATTATCAATCTGAGGGAAAGGCAGAAGTTCATTTTGTTGTTCAAAATAGAATGGGGTATATCATTCCTATAGAGCTTACAATTAAGAGCAACTCTAAGGCAAAATCTTTATCTGTATTGATGAAGAAGTTTACTGTGACGCAAGCTTATCGTATTACAGAAAATAATTTTTCCACAAAAAAGGATGTAAGATACATCCCTATTTATGCTACTTTCTGCTTGAATGAAAACAGAATGTGAGCTATTGATGAATTAATTCGTCCATGTCAATTTCAAATAATACTCCTGGATTAATATCGAGAGCTAGAGAAATTTTCCATATGGTGTCTACGGAGAAGGATTTCTTTCCTTTTTTGGATTCATTTCTTCTAATGAATTCATGAGATACACCGATTTTTTCTGCTAATTCTGCTTGTGTTATTCCTGCTATCATTCTATATTTCTTAATATTTTTTGCAATCTGTTCATAGATGTTGATTTCATATTTATTCATTTCTATCACCTTCATCATCATTATGACGGAAAAGAAAATAAAATTATGTAAACCGAAAGGCTACATAATTTTATTATTTGAAACAATCGAAAAAATGTTCTATAATAAAATTGGTGATTGTTATGGAGAAGAAGGTTGTATTTCATATTGATGTGAATAATGCTTTTCTTTCTTGGACAGCAGTTTCTTTATTAGAAAATGGTTATTCTAAAGATATTCGTATGGTTCCTTCTATTATTGGTGGAGATGAAAAGAGTAGGAGAGGAATTGTTTTAGCAAAATCTCCTGTTGCAAAGAAATATGGTATTGTAACGGCCGAGACTATTTATTCTGCTAGGAAGAAGTGCCCTAAGTTAGAAGTGTTTCCTTCTGATTATTCGTGGTATTCTAAAAAATCGAGAGAGCTCATGAATTATTTATCTCAATATAGTCCTAAGTTAGAACAGTTGTCTATTGATGAATGTTTTTTAGATATGACGGGTATGAAGTTTTTATATCATGATTTAATTGCTTTAGCGACTCATATAAAAGATGATATTTATCAAAAATTTGGATATACAGTAAATGTTGGTGTTGCGAATAATAAGTTGTGTGCAAAAATGGCATCTGATTTTGAAAAACCTAATAGGGTACACACTCTTTGGATGGAAGAGATTCCGGATAAGATGTGGATTTTACCGGTTGATCAGCTTTATATGGTGGGACGAGAGACTGCTAAGGTTTTAAGAAGTTTGAAAATTCAGACGATTGGGGATTTGGCTCATGCCAATGAAGCTCTTTTGAAGAGATATTTTAAAAATCAGGCACAATTCTTATTGAATCAAGCAAATGGAATAGATGATAGTGAAGTAATTAGTGATAGAGAGAAGAATCAAAGTATTTCCATTTCTACTACTTTACCTCATGATTATCAGGATATTGATCAATTAGGGGAAGTATTACTGGATTTATCTCAAGAAGTTGGAAGAAGATTGAGGAATCAGAAATTGTATGCCAATACGGTTGGTATTGTACTAAAGAATAATCAGTTTTGTACTTATCAGCATCAAGAAAAGTTATCTTCTTCTATTTGTAAGACGGAAGAAATATATGGTGTTGCAAAAAAATTACTGGAGGATACTTGGAAGGGGGATGCTATTCGTTTGATAGGTATTAAATTATCTAATCTAGAAGAGTTTAAAACGGATCAGATAAGTTTATTTGATTCTAATACTAGCGATTCAAAAGAAGATCATGTTCAGTTTATTATTGATCATATTAATAATCGTTTTGGTCATACTGCGGTGATTCCTGCATCTATGAAGAAAAATAAAAAAGGATGAAAACTCATCCTTTTTTTATTTTTTATCGAAATAATCATTTACGTATAATACTTTGCCATCTTTTGTAATGATTGCGGTATCATCTACGTATAAAATATATTTACGGAATTTTGAAAGTGCTTTATCTTTTACTAGTTGATAATCACATTTAACATCAGCATAGTTTTTACATTTTTCTTTGTTGGTTGCTCTTGTATAATAAACTGCTTTATCTGTTAAGATTACAATTTTTCTTTCTTCATTTTCCGTATAGTCTGAATTGATAATAGAGAAACTTTGAATTGTTCCTTTTACATCTTGTTTCTTATATTTTAGTACTATGTTTTCATCTTCTGGATTTTCTTGGAAGTAGATATTTCCATCTTTCTTTAAGAAGAATTGATAATTCTTTTGTACAACATCATCTATACCAAAATTGAAGCTTACATCTTCTTTTTGTGCAAGATTATCATAAACTGCGTAATATTTTCCATCTTCTCCTACTACAATATTATCAATGTAAGATTTAATTTTTGTACTGAAATCTCTTTTTTCACAGTTTTGTTTGTTGTTTTCTTGCTTGTTGAAAGTAATATCATAAACTTCTCCATTGATAGCTATAAAAGAATACTTTCTAGTAGACATCATTAATTTACTGTCTTTTTTGATGGCATCGCATATAAATCCTTCATTTTCTAGACTGGTGAAGCCCATTTTCTTAAGTTGTGATTCAAATGCTCCTTTACTGTTTGATAGAATATAAACAATAATTGCGATTAGTATTAGAATCACTACGATTGCAATTATTATTTTCTTATTTTTTAATCCTTTTTTAACGTTTTCTAAATTTAATTCATTATTTGTCACCATATAATCATCCCATTCCTATTTTTTCTATGTTTATTGTACTTCAAAAAGTAGGACTCCGTCAAGATGGAAAAAACTGAAAAAAAATTAAAAATAGATTGATTTCCTTATATTTCTATGTTAAAATGAACTATGTGTGACTGCTTAGATGTGCGAGGTTGTCGATACACCAGGTTGGGTTGCTAATTGGTTATCGGGTTATTCGTTCGGAGCAAGTCTATACTAGATATAGGCGAAGGGAGGATTTAGAATGTCAACAGAAAAAATTCGTATCAGAATTAAGGGTTATGATCACAGAGTTCTTGATAATGCAGCAAAGAAAATCTTAGAAACTGTTAAACGTTCTGGTGGAGAAATCTCTGGTCCAGTACCACTACCAACAGAAATTGAAAAGTTTACGATTTTAAGAGCTGTTCATAAATATAAAGATTCACGTGAACAATTCGAGATGCGTACACACAAAAGATTAATTGATATCAAAAATCCAAGCAAGGAGACCATTGATGCATTAGCTCATTTGGATTTACCAAGCGGAGTAGATATCGAAATTAAAACAAAATAATGGAGGAATAAAAAATGAAAGGAATCTTAGGTAGAAAAATTGGAATGACTCAAGTCTTCACAAAGGATGGTAAGTTAATTCCAGTCACTGTTATTGAAGTTGAACCAAATGTGGTTACTCAAATCAAAACAGTAGAAAAAGATGGTTATGATGCTATTCAATTAGCTACAGATTCAATTCGTGAAGGATTGAGTAATAAACCAGAAATGGGTCATACAAAAAAAGCTCAAACAACCCCTAAGCGCTTCTTAAGAGAAATCAGAGGAGTAAATGTTAATGATTACACACTAGGACAAGTAATTAGTGTAGACATTTTCGAGGCTGGGGAAATTGTTGATGTCACGGGAACTTCAAAAGGAAAAGGTTTCCAAGGTGTTATTAAAAGACATAATCAACATATTGGTCCAAAAGGACATGGATCTCAATATCATAGAGGTGTTGGATCTTTAGGAACTCATTTACCAAAGCATGTACTAAAAGGAAAGAAAATGCCTGGTCAAATGGGTAATGTAAAAAGAACTGTTCAAAATTTGGAGATTGTATCTATTGATACAGAAAATAGTGTAATTTTAGTTAAAGGTAATGTTCCAGGTGCAAAGAAATCATTCGTTATGATTCATACTGCTGCAAGAAAGCCAAATGAAAAGAGAGAAGCTGCTGATTTAGTAGTTTATGAAGAAATGGCTCCAGTAGTTGAAGAAGTTGCAGAAGAAGTAGTAGAAGTAACTGAGGCAGAGCCAGTAGAAGATACTTCTACAGAAGAAACAACACCAGAAGAAACAGCCGTTGAAGAGTAAAATCATCACAATAAAAGAATAAGAAATTTATGGATAAGTGATGAAAGGAGGAATCATAGATGAAAAAAGTAGAACTTTTAAATCTTAAAGGTGAAAAAGTAAAGGACATTAATTTAAACGAAGAGATATTTGGAATTACACCAAACAAAAATGTTTTGAATGATGCAATTATTTTATCAATGGCATCATTGAGACAAGGAACACATAAAACTAAAACTCGTTCAGAGGTTTCTGGTGGTGGAAAAAAGCCATGGAGACAAAAAGGAACTGGACGTGCACGTCAAGGTTCAATTAGAGCCGTTCAATGGGTAGGTGGAGGTCGTTATGGAACTCCAGTACCTAGAGATTACAGTATTAAGCAAAATAGAAAAGAAAGACAATTGGCACTTCGTTCTGCATTATCAGAAAAAGTAGCTGCTAAAGAATTGATAGTAATTGATCAATTGGAAGTAAAGACTCCTAAAACAAAGGAAATGGTAAATATTTTAGAATCATTAAAAATTGCTGATAAGAAAGTATTATTAGTTGTAAAAGAATTTGATGATAATATGATATTTGCTTCTAGAAATCTTCAAAATGTAATCTTCATTTTAGCAGATGAAATCAATGTATTAGATATTGTAGGAACAGATGTGATGGTTGTAACAGAAGAGGCTATTCAATATATTGAGGAGGTGCTTAAATAATGAAAGACACAAAATATTTAGAGATTATCAAGGCACCCGTTGTTACGGAGAAATCAGAGACTGCTAAGGCAGATGGAAAATATACTTTTAAAGTAGATCCTAAAGCAAATAAGTTAGAAATTAAGGAAGCTATTGAAAAGTTATTTAAAGTAGAGGTTACATCTATTCGTACAATAAATGTAAAACCTAAGAAAAAAAGAGTTGGTCGTTATACTGGATTAACGAATCGTACGAAGAAAGCAATTGTTACCTTAAAAGAAGGACAAACAATTGATCTTGGTTAGAAGGAGGGAATATTATGGCAATCAAAAATTATAAACCGACTACACCAGGACGTAGAAAAATGAGTACTTTAGTAAATGAAGAAATTACTGCTAGTACTCCAGAAAAATCTCTTACCGTTACTATGAAGAAAAATGGTGGACGTAATAATCAAGGTAAGATCACGGTTCGTCATCATGGTGGAGGAGAAAAGAGAAAATATCGTATTATCGATTTTAAAAGAAATAAGCTTAACGTTCCTGGAACTGTAGTAAGCATTGAATATGATCCTAACAGAACAGCAAATATTGCGCTAATTCAATATTTAGATGGAGAAAAAAGATATATTTTGGCTCCAAAAGAATTAGAAGTTGGTGCTGTTATTGAGGCTGGAGAAAATGCTGATATCAAGGCTGGTAACGCATTACCAATTATGAATATTCCAGTTGGTACCATGATTCATAACATTGAATTAAGACCTGGAAAAGGTGGAGAATTAGTAAGAAGTGCAGGAAGCTCTGCTCAGATTCTTGGTCGTGAAGGTAATTATGTTATGGTTCGTCTATCAAGTGGAGAACAAAGAGAAATATTAGGAACCTGTATAGCAACGGTTGGTGTTGTTGGAAACGAAGACTCATCCCTTGTTAAAGTAGGAAAAGCAGGACGTACTCGTCATATGGGAGTAAGACCTACTGTTCGTGGTTCTGTAATGAATCCAAACGATCACCCACATGGTGGTGGAGAAGGACGTGCACCTGTTGGACGTAAGGCTCCAATGACTCCATGGGGTAAGAAAGCACTTGGATTAAAGACACGTAAGAAAAAGCAATCTGACAAGTTCATAGTACGTCGTCGCAATGGTAAATAGGAAAGGAGACTTGTAAAATGGCAAGAAGCTTAAAGAAAGGCCCTTATGTATTTGATCGATTACTAAAGAGGGTTCAAGAATTAAATAAATCTGGAAAAAAAGAAGTCATTAAAACATGGTCACGCCGTTCCACTATTTTTCCTGATTTTATTGGACATACATTTGCTGTACATAATGGAAGAGAATTCATTCCTGTGTATGTAACAGAAGATATGGTTGGACATAAGTTAGGAGAATTTGCATTAACACGTAAATTTGGTGGACATGGTTCAGAAAAAAATAAGTAAAAAATGACTAGGAGGGTAAAAATATGGAAGCAAGAGCAATTGCAAAAGGTTTAAGAATATCACCTATTAGAGCAAGATTAGTGGTAGATATGATACGTGGAAAAAGCGCAACCGAAGCATTAACCATATTAAGTAATGTTAATAATAAATCAGCTAGATATACACAAAAAGTATTAGAATCTGCCCTTGCTAATGCCGTTAATAATAATGGTGCTGATCGTAATACACTTTACGTTAAAGAAGCAAGAGTAGATGCTGGTCCTGTTATGAAACGTCACTTTTTTGATTCACGTTCACACATAGGACACAGAGATCATAGAACTAGTCACATTTATATAGAAGTGGCTACGAAAAACTAATAAGGAGGTTACAAAATGGGACAAAAGGTAGATCCTAATGGACTAAGACTTGGTATCAATAAAGACTGGCAAGCAAAATGGTACAGTAATAAGAAAGATTTTGCTAAATACTTAAATAATGATGTAAAAATGCGTGAATATTTAGCTAAAAAGTTAAAAAATGCTGGAATTGCTAAAGTTGAAATTGAAAGAAGTGCTAAGAGAACAGAAGTTGTTATTCATACTTCAAAACCAGGTGTTATGATTGGACATGGTGGAGAAGAAATAGAAAAATTGAAAAAACAACTTTCATCTATTGCTGATGAAAATGTTCAAATTTCAATTGTAGATGTTAAGAATGCAGATTTAAATGCTCAATTAGTTGCTGATTCTATCGCAAATCAAATTACCAATAGAGCATCTTTCCGTATGGCTCAAAAACGTGCTATTCGTAATGCTATGAAGGCCGGAGCTAAAGGAATTAAAACAAGTGTATCTGGACGTTTAGGAGGAGCTGAAATGGCTCGTAGTGAAGGATATACAGAAGGAACCATTCCTCTACATACTTTACGTGCTGATGTAGATTATGCAATGAGTGAAGCTGATACTACATTCGGAAAAATTGGTGTAAAGGTTTGGATTTATAAAGGAGAAATCCTAAATAAAAAGAACAACAAAGAAGAAAATAAGGCTAAGGGAGGTAATTAATTATGTTAATACCGTCAAGAACAAAATATCGTCGTGTTCATAGATTACCTCACGAAGGTAGATCACGTGGTAATAGAGAGTTGACGTTTGGTGAGTATGGATTACAAGCAAAAGAAGGTGCTTGGATTACTGCTAATCAAATCGAGGCTGCTCGTATTGCTATGACACGTTATATGAAGCGTGGAGGAACAGTTTGGATTAATATTTTTCCACATATGCCTTTAACAAAGAAACCAATTGGTACTAGACAAGGTAAAGGTAAAGGTAATGTGGAAGGATGGGTTGCTGTTGTAAAAGAAGGCAAGATTATGTTTGAAATTGCTGGAGTAGATGAAGCAACGGCACGTGAGGCATTAAGACTTGCTTCTCACAAATTACCAATCACAACTAAATTTGTAACAAAAGAAAATGGTGGTGAGTCAAATGAAGGTTAAAGAAATTAGAGAATTATCAACAGAGGATATTAACAAGAAGTTAGTGGAAACGAAAGAAGAATTATTTAATTTACGTTTTCAACAAGCAACGGGTAATTTGGAAAAGCCTTCTAGAATTAGAGATTTGAGACACACTGTTGCGAGAATGAAGACCGTTCTAAAAGAACGCGAAGAGAAGGAATAGGAGGAACTATAAAGTGGAAAAGAGATTAAGTAAAGAGCTAGTTGGAAAAGTAGTAAGCAACGTTAATGATAAAACAATTAGTGTACTGGTTGAAACTTATAAAAACCATCCTAAATATCACAAGAGAGTTAAAAGCTCTAAGAAATATTGTGTACATGATGAAAAGAACATCGCAAAAGTTGGAGATACAGTTCGTATAGTTGAGACGAGACCATTATCCAAGACAAAACATTTTTATTTAAAAGAAATCGTAAAAGAAGCTGTTATTGTTTAACGCTAAGATGAAGAAGGAGGAATATTATGTTACAACAAGAAAGCCGCATGAAAGTGGCAGATAACTCTGGTGCACGTGAATTATTAGTAATTCGTGTATTGGGAGGAAGTAAAGTAAAAACAGGTAACATTGGGGATGTTGTAGTAGGTACTGTTAAAAGTGCTATTCCGAACTCACCAATTGCAAAGGGAAAAGTTGTAAAAGCTGTTATCGTTCGATCTCGTCAAGGCGTTCATCGTGATGACGGATCATATATTAAGTTTGATGACAATGCTTGTGTTATCATTCGTGATGATAAGAGTCCGGTAGGAACTCGTATTTTCGGACCAGTAGCAAGAGAACTTCGTGATAAAGATTATATGAAAATTGTGTCTTTAGCAAAAGAAGTACTATAATAGGAGGATTTATGAACTTTAAAGTAGGAGATGAAGTTGTAGTCATTGCTGGTTCTGATAAAGGAAAAACAGGAAAAGTATTAAGAACATTTAAAGCTGAACATAAAGTTATTGTAGATGGTGTTCATGTTGTAAAAAAGCATCAAAAGTCAACTGCTCAAGAAACAGGTGGAATTGTTGATAGAAATGCACCAATCGATGCTTCAAATGTTATGTTACTAGATCCTAAAACAAAGAAAAGAACTAGAGTGGGATATACAACAGAAGAAAAAACAGGTAAAAAAATAAGAATTGCAAAAAAATCAAACGAGAAAATTGATTAGTTGGAAGGAG
The DNA here is from genome assembly GCA_017432645.1 of Bacilli bacterium. GTDB lineage: Bacteria > Bacillota_I > Bacilli_A > RF39 > UBA660 > UBA3789. Next base: position 60,024 of record JAFRIU010000047.1, on the reverse strand, counting down.
GGTATTTATGAACCGCCTAAAAGAAAAATACTTAAAAGAAGTTGTTCCAAGTTTAATGGAAAAATATAATTATAAGTCAATAATGGAAGTTCCAAAATTAGAAAAAATTGTAATCAATATGGGTGTTGGTGATGCTACTTCAAATTCAAAATTGATTGAAGCAGCAGCAGCAGACTTAGCTAAGATTGCTGGACAAAAGCCAGTAGTTACTAAAGCAAAGAAATCCATTGCTGGATTTAAGGTTAGAGAGGGTCAATCTATTGGTTGCAAAGCGACTCTAAGAGGAGACAATATGTATAACTTTATGCATAAGTTAATTGCAATTGCTCTTCCAGGAGTAAGAGATTTTCGTGGTGTAAGTCCAAAAGCATTTGATGGTAGAGGAAATTATACAATGGGAATTAAAGAACAATTAATCTTTCAAGAGATTAATTATGATGATGTTGTAAAAGTTCGTGGTATGGATATCGTATTTGTTACAACAGCAAAAACAAATGAAGAAGCATTCGACTTATTAAATGGACTTGGAATTCCTTTTAGAAAGTAATAATGGAGGAATATTATGGCAAAGAAAAGTATGATAGTAAAAGCTAGTAGACCACAAAAGTATAAAGTAAGAGAATATACTAGATGTTCTCGTTGTGGTCGTCCACACGCAGTTATGAGTAAATTCGGAATCTGCCGTATTTGCTTCCGTGAATTAGCTTATAGAGGACAAATACCAGGAATTAAGAAATCAAGTTGGTAATTGGAAAGGAGGAATTTATTATGGCAGTAGTAACTGATACAATCGCAGATATGCTAACAAGAATTCGTAATGCAAATGCAATGCGTTATGAAGAAGTTGAAGTTCCATCTTCAAAAGAAAAAGAAGCAATCGCTAAAATTTTAAAAGAAGAGGGATTTATTAAGGATTATAAAGTAAATAGTGAAGATGTTCAAAAGACAATCGTTTTGACATTAAAATATGCTGATAAGAAGCAAAGAGTTATCACTGGATTAAAAAGAATTTCCAAACCAGGATTAAGAGTATATGCAAGAAGTGGAGAAATTCCAAAAGTTTTAAATGGATTAGGAATTGCTATTATTTCTACTTCAAAGGGAATTATGACAGATAAGCAAGCTCGTAAAGAGAATATAGGTGGGGAAGTTCTAGCTTATATTTGGTAAATAAGGCAAAGAAGTTTGAAACCCATGGAGACATGGTAAATTTAAAATGAGATATAGGAGGTGTCGTTATGAGCCGTATAGGAAATCGTTTATTGACTATTCCTGCAGGAGTTACTGTTGAAGAAACAGAAGGTATTATTACTGTAAAAGGACCTAAGGGAGAGTTAAAACAAAAGCTACCAGGAGAAATTACAATTAAGGTAGAAGAAGATAAAGTTACTCTAGAACGTAAGAATGAAGAAGCAAAAGCAATGCATGGAACGATTAATTCTTTATTAAATAATATGATTATTGGAGTAACAAAGGGGTATGAAAAAGCTTTAGAGATTATTGGTGTTGGATACCGTTTTAATGTACAAGGTAAAAAATTAGTTATTAGTGCAGGATATTCACATTTAGTAAATATGGAAATTCCAGAAGGAATTACTGTAGAATCTCAAAGTAATACGGAAATTACAGTAAAAGGAATCGATAAAGTTTTAGTAGGAGAATTTGCTGCTAATATTCGTAAAGTTAGAAGTCCTGAGCCTTACAAAGGAAAAGGAATTCGTTATAAAGATGAACATGTTCGTCGTAAAGAAGGAAAGAAAGCTGCTTAGTAAGTAGGAAGGGAGAAGAAAAGTATGATAAAAAAAGAATCTCGTAATAGTATGCGTATTTCTCGTCATGAAAGAATTCGTAAGACTTTAATGGGAACAAGTGAAACACCAAGATTATGTGTATTCCGTTCTAATAATGGAATTTATGCGCAAATCATTGATGATGAAACGAAGACTACTCTTGTATCTGCTTCCTCATTGGATAAGGATTTAAAAATCAAAAATGGTGGAAATGTTGAAGCAGCAAAAGTAGTTGGTAAGTCTATTGCTGACAAAGCAAAGAAAGCCAAAATTACAAAAGTAGTATTTGATAGAGGTGGATACCTTTATCATGGACGTGTACAGGCTTTAGCAGAAGCTGCACGTGAAAATGGATTAGAATTCTAATAGGAGGGTAATATGCAAAAGAAAACTCAAGACTCTAAAGAAAAACAATATGAAGAATTAGTCATTGACGTTAAGAGTGTTGTTAAAGTAAACAAAGGTGGACGTCAGAGAAGATATTCTGCAACTGTTGTTATTGGAGATCGTAAAGGGAAAGTTGGATTAGGTATCGGAAAAGCAAATGAAGTACCAGATGCCATTAAAAAAGCCCTTCAAGATGCCAATAAGAATATGATTACTATCCCTCTAGCTGATGGTAGAACGGTAGCTCATGAGGCTGAAGGTCATGCAGGAGCTGCTAGAGTAATCATTAAGCCTGCTGCTGCTGGTACAGGTGTCATTGCTGGAGGATCTGTTCGTGCTATTTTAGAATTAGCAGGAGTTCGTGATGTTGTCTCTAAATCACTAGGAGCAAGAACGAAATTAAATATGGCGAGAGCTGCTATTACTGCTTTGAAGTCTATTAAGACTCCAGAACAAGTAGCTGCACTTCGCGGAAAAACTGTAGAGGAGATATTAGGATAATGAAGTTACATGAATTACAAAGAAATATCGGAGCTACTCAAAGTAAAAAGCGTGTAGGACGTGGACCAGGTAGTGGTATTGGTAAAACAAGTGGTCGCGGACAAAAGGGTCAGAAAGCACGTAGTGGTGGTAGTATCAATCCTGTATTTGAAGGAGGACAATTACCACTATATCGTAGACTTCCAAAAAGAGGTTTTACGAATGATAAGTTTAAAACGGTTTATGCAGTTATTAATGTTGAAGATTTAAATCATTTTGAAGATGGAACCGTAGTTACTCCTGCATTATTAAAAGATGCTGGATTATTAAAGAAACAGTGTGATGGTGTAAAAGTATTAGGTAAGGGAAAAGTTGAGCGTAAGTTAACTGTTCAAGCTAATAAGTTTTCATCTAGCGCAATGGAAAAGTTGAAAGAGGCTGGAAGTAAAGCTGAGGTGATCTAAGATGTTTAAAGTAATGAAGGAATTATTTACTTCAGGAAATAAAGATTTACGTCATAGAATCTATTTTACTTTGTTTTGTCTTGCAGTCTTTACACTAGGAATTTCTATTAAAGTTCCTGGTACAGAAGATTTAACCAAGAGTTTAGGATTCTTGGAATTAATTAATACTATTGGTGGTGGAGCTCTTAAGAACTTCTCTATCTTTGCATTAGGAGTAATGCCTTATATTACGGCATCTATTATTACTCAATTATTGCAGATGGATATTCTTCCATATTTTGCAGAACTTGCTAAGCAGGGACATACTGGTAGACAAAAGATTAATCAAATTACTCGTTATATGGGAATTGCATTAGCTTTTATCGAAGGATATGCTTTTGCCTTTGCATTTATTGGTAAGACTGGAAATCCAATGCAATATATGTATATTGCAACTGTATTGACGGCAGGTACATCCTTATTGCTATGGATGGGAGATCAGATGACTCAAAAAGGGATTGGAAACGGAATGAGTTTAATTATTATGGCAGGTATCATTGCCACTCTTCCTCAAATGTTTATTACGGTATTTACTAGTTTTATATCATTTGAGGGAACTTCGCAAGTAATAGCCTTAGGAATTATTAAATTTATTTTGTTTGTGATTGTTTATTTTGCTATTGTTATTGGAATGATTTTTGTAGAAGAATCCGAAAGAAGAATTCCTATTCAATATGCTAATAAGTCAACGAATGCTTATGGGGCTTCTCAGAGCTTTATGCCGATTAAGATTAATTCTGCCGGTGTTATGCCAGTTATTTTTGCTTCTAGTTTGTTATCTGTACCAAGTATTATTGCTCAGGTAATTAAAAAAGAAGGATTTAGTTTGTTTGTTCAAAAATATTTGACATATACAACACCAGTTGGATTTTGTTTATATGTAATTCTTATTTTCTTGTTTGCTTATTTCTATACGTTTATTCAATTAAAACCAGAGGAATTTGCAAAGAATTTACAGGAAAATGGAGGATATATTCCAGGAATTAGACCTGGCGATGAAACGAAGAAATATCTTAGCAAGATTTTGGTTCGTTTAACAGTTTTAGGAGCAACATTCTTAGTAATTATTGCTTCTCTTCCAATTGTTTTTTCACAATTAACTAGTTTACCAACTTCTGTATCAATTGGAGGAACGGGATTACTCATTGTAGTAGGTGTTGCATTAGAGACCTATAAACAATTAGAGGGAAGTTTACTAACAAGAAGTTACGCAAAAGGATATAGTAGGAGATAGAATGAAAAATATTATGTTTATTGCGCCACCAGCTGCTGGAAAAGGAACTCAAGCAGAATTAGTGGTTGAGAAATATGGAATTCCACATATCTCTACAGGAGATATTTTAAGAGAAATCTCTAAGGAAGATAGTGAAATTGGAAAATATGTTCAGGAAACTTTAGCAAGTGGACAATTAGTAAAAGATGAAATTACTTATCAATTGATTGAAGATCGTTTAAAAAGAGAAGATTGTAAGAATGGTTATATTATTGATGGATTTCCTCGTAATATCGAGCAAGCTCATGAATATGATAAGATTCTTGCTAAGCTAGGTTATGATATCGGTCATGTTATTTATATTAATATTGATAAGAAGACGTTGGAGAAAAGAATTACTGGAAGAAGAATTTGTGAGAATTGTAATACGATTTATAATATTAATGATCCAAAGAATTCTCCACAGGTTGAATCCGTATGTGATAATTGCGGAGGAAAATTATATCAAAGAAGTGATGATAATTTAGAGGCTTTTGAAACCAGATATGCTATGTATCAAGAAAAAACAGAACCAATTATTCATCATTATCGTGAAAAGAACGTATTAGTAGAAGTAGATGGAAATGATACTGTCGAAAATATCTTTTCAAAGATTGATAAAATTGTTAGACAATAGATGTATCACAATGTATCGTAAGAAGAGGGAAGTTATCTTCTGTCTTCTTTGATGATACGCAAAAATCTTACACAGGAGAGTGAAGAGATGGCTAAGGAAGATACAATTGAAATTGAAGGAAAAGTTCTTGAGATTATTCCAGGTGGGAAATTTAAAGTACAACTGGAAAATGGACACATTGTGGAAGCTCACGTTTCTGGTAAAATACGAATGAATTATATCCGTATTTTAGCAGGGGATACCGTAATGATAGAACTTTCTCCTTATGACTTAACACGTGGGCGAATAACCTATCGTAAATAATAGGAGGGAAATATGAAAGTAAAAGCATCTGTTAAGCCAATTTGCGAAAAATGTAAAGTGGTAAAACGTAAAGGAAAAGTAAGAATTATTTGTGACAATCCAAAGCACAAACAAGTTCAAGGATAAAATTTAGGAGGTATATTGAATGGCACGTATAAAAGGTGTAGATATTCCAAATGATAAACAGATTTTTGTTTCTTTAAGTTATATTTATGGAATCGGAAGAAATTTAGGTAAACAGATTTGTGAAACAGTTGGAATCGATCCAGCTACAAAGACTAAAGACTTATCACAAGATGATTTAGTAAAACTTCGTGATGAGATTAATAAACATTTAACTGAAGGTGATTTACGTCGTGAAGTTAATATGAATATTAAGACTAAGATGGAAATCAATTCTTATCAAGGAACTCGCCACAAAAAAGGATTACCTGTAAGAGGACAAAGAACTAATCGTAATGCTCGTACTCGTAAGGGTAAAGGAAAAGTTGTAGCAAATAAGAAGAAAGTTTAGTTGAAAAGAAAAGGAGGTAAGACTTATGGCTTATAAGACAAGAAAGAAAAAAGTAAAGAAAAATGTACCAGAAGGTATGGCTCATGTTCATTCAACATTTAACAATACAATCACAACCGTTACGGATCAAGAAGGAAATGTCATTAGCTGGGCATCATCTGGTGCAATTGGTTTTAAAGGAAGTAAGAAATCAACTCCATTTGCTGCTGGTATGGCTGCAGAAGCAGCAGGAAAAGCTGCATATGATATGGGAATGCGTAAAGTAGAAGTTCATGTAAAGGGATTAGGACCAGGTCGTGAAACCGCAATTCGTTCCTTACAAACAGCAGGACTAGAGGTTACATCTATCGTTGATGTAACACCAATTCCACACAACGGATGTCGTCCACCAAAACGTCCAAGAGGATAATAGGAGGACTCTGTTAGTGGATAATAAAGAAATAGTTCATAAAAAAAGTAAAGGGAGGTTAGTTTTATGTTACAATTTGAAAAACCAATTTATAAAATAACAGACTCTATAGAAAATAATTTTTATGGAAGATTTGAATTAGAACCATTAGAAAGAGGTTTTGGTACTACTATTGGTAATGCTTTAAGAAGAGTAATGTTATCTTCTTTACCAGGAAGTGCAATTAGTAGTGTTAAAATAAATGGTGTTCTTCACGAATTCCAAACAATTGATGGAGTTTATGAAGATGTAACAACTATTATTTTGAATTTAAAAGGTATCGTATTTCAAAATCATTCCAGTGAGGCAAAGGTAGTACGTATTCATACTACTAAAGAAGGGGAAATCACGGCAGGAGATATTGAACATGATGCTGATATAGAAATCATTAACCCAGATAAAGTAATCTGTACTTTATCAAAAGGAACTACTTTAGATATGGAAATGACTGTTACAAATGGTCGTGGATATGTTAGAAGTGAAGATAATAAGAGAATTCATGATATTAAGAAAGTTGGAGAAATCGCTATCGATTCTTTATATTCTCCAATTGAAAGAGTATCTTATGAAGTTGGAAACGCTCGTGTTGGACAAGATGAAAGTTATGATAAATTAATTTTAGATGTTTGGACCAACGGTTCTATTAAACCAGAAGAAGCCATTGCTTTGGCAGCTCGTATTTTAATGGAACACTTACAAATCGTAACCGATTTATCTGCTATTGCTGATGTTAGTGGCATGATGATTGAGAAGACAGAAGATCCTAAGGTAAAAGCTTTAGAGACTTCTATTGAGGATTTGGATTTTTCTGTAAGAGCTTATAATTGCTTAAAAAGAGCAGGAGTTCATACACTACAAGATCTTGTTAATAAGAGTGAATCTGACATGATGAAAATTCGTAATTTAGGCAAGAAGTCTCTAAAGGAAGTATTAGATAAGATTAGAGATATGGGCTTAGTTTTACGTGACGATGATTAATAAGGAGGTATAGACGATGGCATATAGAAAATTAGGTGTAGATAATAAGCATAGAAGAAGTATGCTAGCTACTATGACGAAACAAGTAATTAATCATGAAAGTATTACTACTACTGAAACAAGAGCGAAAGAAGTTCGTAAGACAGTAGAGAAGATGATTACTTATGGTAAAAAGGGCGATTTAACTTCTCGTCGTAGAGCATTAGCTTTTTTACACAATGATGTTGCAACTGTTGAAAAAGTATTTAGTGATTTAGCTAAAAGATATGAAAATCGTAATGGTGGATATACTCAGATCTTAAAATTAACAGAGAGACGTGGAGACGATGCATTAATGGTTATTTTAAGATTAGTAGAATCTCCAAAAAAAGAAGAAGAAAAACCAGAAAAGAAAGAGAAAAAAGCTAAGACTGAAAAGGCTGAAAAGAAGCCTGCAAAACCTGCAAAAAAAGAAAAAAAGGAAAAGGAAACACAGTAAACAAAAGGACAAGTATGAAAATACTTGTTTTTTGTAGAAAATAAAACATTTTTTTGATATAATAGTCCTAGAAGTAGGTGGTTGGATGAAAGCATTAATTACTGGAGCATCTTCAGGAATTGGCTTAGATATGGCCAGATATCTTGCTAGTCAAAAATGTGAGCTTGTTTTAGTTTCTAGAAACAAAGAGAAACTAGAACAGATTCAGGAACAATTACCAACAAAAGTAACGATTATCGTTGCGGATTTATCGAATGAGCAAAAAGTAAAAGAATTATATGTACTTGCTAAGAAAGAAAATGTAGATATTTTGATTAATAATGCTGGTTTTGGAGATTTTGGCTACTTAACAGATACGGATATAAACAAAGATTTAGAAATGATTAATACGAATATTAAGGCTTTGCATATTCTTACAAAATATGTTGCGAAAGATATGGAGAAGAGAGATACCGATACTTATATTTTGAATGTTTCTTCTTCTGCTGCTTTTCAACCAGGACCATTAATGAGTACTTATTATGCTACAAAGTCTTATGTATATCAATTAACAGAAGCCTTATATTATGAGGAAAAAGTAAAGAAGACTAAAGTTCATGTTTCTGTTTTGTGTCCTGGACCAGTAGAGACGAATTTTAATGAGGTAGCTGGAGTTCATTTTTCTGTGAAACCACTATCTAGTGTTTTTGTAGCAAAGTATGCTATTGACCAGATGTTTCGGAATAAGATGTTAATTATTCCAGGAACAAAAATGAAGCTTGTAAAATTTTTTGAAAGATTTTTATCTGATGAAACATTATTAAAGATGACATATCGAATTCAAAAGAAAAAAGCCAGCAAATAGTTGGCTTTTCATTTCAAATGGGGGAAGAGGTAAAATGAATGATGCTATTAAAATTAGCCATTTCTATTATCAAAATTTATTTGATAATTTTTCGTTGTTGATTCCAAAAGATCAGTTTGTAACCTTTTCAGGTCCAAATAACTGTGGTAAGACAACATTAATTAGAATTTTAAGTAGAGAGGTTATTGTAGATGGTGACATTGAAATAGAAGGAGAAAGAATCAATACCTATTCTATTTCTTCTTATTCTATGCTTGTAGGTTGTGTGATTCCTTTAGAAAAGGAATTTGAAGAGAATTGCTTAGAGGATGAGTTATATCTATATACGAATGATTCTAAGCGAATAGATTGGATCTTGAGAGGTCTTTCTTTGAAATCTATTCGTCATAAAGATATTTCTCGTTTATCTTCTTTTGAGTTTGTTTTATGTCAGCTTGCTGTCGAGCTAGTTAAATCTTTAAAGATATTATTGATTGATGATATTTCTTCTTATTTTGAAAAAAATGAGTTATATAAGATTCTTTCTTTTTTAAAGAAATATCAGAAGAAGGAAGAAAATACGATTCTTTATACGACACAAGTTTTAGAAGAAAGTTTATACACTGATTATTTATATATTATGGATGAGAAAAAGATTTCTTTGGAAGGATTTCCGTTAGAAGTATTAGAAAATGATGCCAAGATTAATAAGATTGGTTTAGATTTGCCTTTTATGATAGATTTATCTGTAAAACTAAAAGATTATAAGCTTTTAGATAGTATTGAATTAGATAAGAATAGAATGGTGGATGCCTTATGGAAGTAAAGATAAAAACGAAAAATAAGACTTTCTCTTTTTCTATTCAAGAGAAAGCTGTGAATGGAATTACTGGAAGTCATTATGAAGAACTTGTGGATGGGATTTCTTTAAAAGACATTTTAGAGACGGAAATGACTCTTGATGGAAAGAAATTAAATCGTGATGAGATGAGACAATATAAGCAGAAAATAGGATTGGTATCTCAAGAGATGGATTCTATTTGTTTTCGATATAAGGTATATGAGTACTTGTATCAAAGAATGAGGACTAACAGAGTTTCTTTAAAAGATCCTAGGAAGAAAGTAATGGACACCTTAAAAGTAGTGGGATTGGATGTTACTTATTTAAATCGTGATATTCAGGATTTGTCTTCTTCTGAGAGAAAGCTGATTCAGTTTGGTTCTGTTTTAATGTTTAATCCAGAAATGATTATTATGATCAATCCTTTAGAAGGATTTGATAGAAAAACGAAGAAAAGAATTTTCTCTTTGATTCAGAAGATGAAAGATCTTTATGATAAGACGATTTTATTTGTTAGTAATCAACCAGATTTGTTATACCAATATACTGATTATTTAATTGTTGAAAAAAATGGTATTTTATTAGAGGGAGAGACTAAGGAGGTTTATCAACAAGTGGATTTTTTAAAGAAAAATAAGATCCTTTTACCAGAAATTGTTGAACTAACAGACTTGCTTAGAAAAAAAGGTATGAATATTGATTATCATAGAGATTTAAGAGATCTTATGAAAGATATTTATAAACATGTATAGGAGGAAATATGAGATTTTTAATCCAATTTTCTTATGATGGTACTTCTTACTCTGGATTTCAAACACAAAGGGGAAAAGATACTATTCAAGAAAGATTAGAAAATGCTTTGACTGAGGTTAATAATCATCAGAGAACTATTGCTGTTGCAACAGGAAGGACAGATAAGGGAGTTCATGCTTTATGTCAGTATGCTCATGCTGATTTGCAGGTAAATATTACAGAAGCAAAGTTAAAGAGAGCTTTAAATAGTCATTTACCGGATGATATTCATGTTATTGAAACTAAAATGGTAGAGGATTCTTTTCATGCTAGATATCAGGTAAAAGAAAAGACATATGAATATTTGCTTAATATGGGAGAATATAATCCTTTGGAAAGAAATACTGTTTTTCAATATAATCATTCTTTAGACATTGAAAAGATGAAAGAAGCTATTTCTTTCTTTTTGGGGACTCATGATTTTCGAGCTTTTGTAACAGATAACAAAGAGAAAGATAATTGTATTCGAACGATTACTAAGGCTTTGATAGAGGAAAAGGATCAAAAGATTCGATTTCTATTTTCTGGAGATGGATTTTTAAGATATCAGGTAAGAAATATGGTTGGGATCTTAATTCGAGTAGGAGAAGGCAAGATATTACCAGAAAAGATATCTGAAATTTTAGAGAGTAAAGATCGGACGAAATCTGGTAAGACAGCACCCCCAGAGGGATTGTGCTTGTTGGACGTGAAATATTGATATAAAACACTATAAAATGATGGGAAACTATTGATTTTTCATCATTTTTTTAGTATAATTCATATCGGTACATTTAAATCCCACCTTGATTAGCTCCTGGGAAAAGCTAATTAAAGTAGAAGGAGAAAAAAATATGACAAGTTTTATGCAAAAAAAAGAAACAGTTGAACGTAAGTGGTACGTAATTGACGCTGAAGGAAAAGCTTTAGGTAGAGTAGCTAGTTTGGCTGCTAGTTATTTACGTGGAAAGAATAAGCCAACTTATACACCAAACATTGATTGTGGAGATTACATTATAATCGTAAATGCATCTAAGGTAAATTTAACCGGAAATAAATTAGATGATAAGATGTATTATAATCACTCTATGTATCAAGGTGGTTTGAGACAAAGAACAGCAAGAACTATGAGAGAATTATATCCTGAAGAAATGATCGAAAGAGCAGTAAAAGGAATGCTTCCTCATAATCGTTTAGGAAGACAAATGTATAAGAAGTTATTTGTTTATGCTGGAAATGAACATAAGCAAGAAGCTCAAAAGCCACAAGTGCTTGAAGTAAAGTAGGAGGGTTAAGTAATGGCAAAAGAAAAGAAAAATGTTTATATCGGAACCGGTCATAGAAAGACTAGTGTTGCGAAGGTTACTTTAACATCAGGAAAAGGTAAGATTACCGTTAATGGTAGAGATGTAAATGAATACTTCCCTTCTGAAATTTGTGTAATGGATTTAACTCAACCATTGGTATTAACTAATACTAAGGATATGTTTGATGTAGATGCACAAGTAAAAGGTGGAGGTTTCCAAGGACAAACTGGAGCAATTCGTTTAGGAATTACGAAAGCATTACTTGATTATGATAAGACAACTCCAGCTGATTCTGAAAATAGTTTCAGAAAGACTTTAAAAGTTGCTGGATTTATCACAAGAGATTCTCGTAAGAAAGAACGTAAGAAACCAGGATTAAAGAAAGCACGTCGTGCACCACAATTCTCAAAACGTTAATATGTTTCAAATCAAAAGTCCACGTTTGTGGACTTTTTTGCATATTAGAATATATGCTTTTTGGATTTTTCTAGTATCGTTAGGGATATAGAAGATTTGTGATAATATAGATATATAATTCAACCATTGGTATGTGTAATTTATAAATGGTTTATTATATAATTAAGTCGTGAAAGGAGAAAGAGTTCATGGATTTAATTAAGATTGGAAGATTTATTGCTGATTGTCGAAAAGAAAAGGAGATAACACAAGAACAATTAGCTGAAAAATTATATATTACGGATCGAGCAGTATCTAAATGGGAAAGAGGATTATCCTTGCCTGATGCTGATAAAATGTTAGAGCTATGTAATATATTAGACGTTAGTGTAAATGAACTTCTTAATGGTGAAAAAATTATGCAAGAAGATTATGAGAGAAAGACAGAAGAATTACTTGTTGAGTTTACTAAAAAAGATGAAGAAAAGGATAAACAACTATTTACTAATATGTGGGTATTACTTATATCAACCTTTATTTTTTATATAACGATTCTTATTTTGGGAGCTATTACTTTAGGAGAAGGAATACCTTTTGGTATTATAACAGTTGTATCAACTATAATATTTGTGTGTGTTGGTTTTTACGCTTTAAAAATAGAAGTTGATATCGGTTATTATGAATGCCGTAAATGTTATCATAAATTTAAGCCTTCCTATTTGACTGCATTAATTGCGCCACATGCCCATACTACCAGATACTTAAAATGTCCAGAATGTGGGAAAAGGACTATGGCTAAAAAAGTATTAAAATAATTTGAGAGCTTTTTAGATTATGAAATGAACAGTGGATGATTCTGCTGCTTTTTGTGTTAAAATAGTATATGACTTTAAATGTTATTAAAACGGGCGAATGTTCCAGTAAAAATTGGTAGAGAATCAAATTCAAATATCGTATGATTGTATTTGAAAGAAGGGATGATTATGGAAATTGGAAAAAAGATTACGAATTTAAGAAAGAAGAACGGTCTTTCTCAAGAAGAGCTTGCTGAAAAAGTAGGAGTAGCAAGACAAACAATCTCCAAATGGGAATTAGGTGAAACATCACCAGACTTAAAGCAATCGAAAGAATTATCTAAAATATTTAATGTTAGTTTAGATGAATTAGTTGATAATGATATAAAAAATGTTTTAGTTGAAAAGACTTCTAATACTGAAAAACTTGCTGGTTTAATTTTAAAATTAATAAAATTTATGGTTGTTTTTATAATAGTACTACCCATTGTTTTAATTACGTTACGAATTATATTTAAAAACATTCATGAACATAATGCTGGAAGATTAATGAATATTTCTATTAAGTGCAATCTTCATAATGAAACATATGGATATGAGTTTAATTATTATGAAACAACAGGTGAAATTAAAGAAGCTGGAGGAGATGGATATTTAGTTAATATAACAGGTGCAAATAAGTATAGTGATGCATATCAATCATTGGATGTTATAGATGCCTATGTAAAAAATAATGGAGGTACTTGTACTAGAACGAATCCTAAACAAGCAGAAGATAAATAGTTTGTAATTTAGATTTGAATTGTTTTGACAGAGCTCGTATTTACGAGCTTTTTATGTTATAGTATTAAAAGAAGGAGAAGAAAATGAATGAGTACATTAATTTAGATTCTAGTAATATTGATAGTGAACATATTTGTTGTGCTATTGGAGATCCTAAGCACCAGGATGGTGTAGATAAAAAGAAGAAATGGATTAAGAGCAAATTAAAGGATGGGCATGTATTTCGAAAATTAAATGCTAGAGGTAAGATTTTTATAGAATATGAACCGATTGAAACAGCTTGGGTACCTATTGATGGTAAGAATTACGAATATATTTATTGCTTGTGGGTAGCAGGTAGTTTTAAAGGAAAAGGAATCGCAAAAGAATTATTGGAATATGCTATTCATGATGCAAAAGAGAAGAAAATGAGTGGGATTTGTACTCTAGTATCTCTTAAGAAAAAGCCTTTTATCGGAGAAAAGAAATTCTTTGAACATTTTGGTTTTCAAGTAGTAGATACGATTCAAGACTATGAATTAATGGCATTATCTTTTGATCAGAATGAAACTCCTAGATTTTGTGATCATGCTAGAAAGATGGAGATAGAAGATCAGGATTTTACAATTTATTATTCTAATGAATGTCCTTATGTGGAATATGAAGTAAAAGAGTTAACCGACTATGCAAAAGAAAAGAATATTCCACTGCATTTTATTAAGATTGATTCTTTAGAAAAGGCAAAAAATGCTCCTTGTATTTTAAATAATTGGGCTAATTTTTATAAGGGAAAGTTTATCTCTAACACTATTTTGAATGCTAATGCTTTTGAAAAGTTATTGAAATGAGGTGTTTTTATGGATAAGAAATTATTCTTTCCAGCGATTTCTAAGTTTTTTCTTGGCTTTCTTATTGTTGGATGTTTATTGTTTCTTCCGGCTAATTCTTTTTCTTATTGGAATGCCTGGTTAATGATAGGGTTATTATTTATTCCTATGTTTTTGGGTGGTCTTCTATTGCTTTTTAAAGATCCTGATTTATTAAGAAGAAGATTACAGGCTAAAGAAAAGGAAAAGGAACAGCAAATTATCGTTATTCTTAGTGGTTTCATGTTTTTAGCTGGTTTTTTAGTAGCAGGTTTTAATTATCGCTTTCAATGGTTAAAGCTATCTAATACTGTAGTAATTATTGCTTCTATTTTATTTATGATTGCTTATGCCTTATATGCAGAAGTGTTAAGAGAAAATTCTTTTTTATCTCGTACTATTGGAGTTGATGAGAATCAAAAAGTAGTGGATACTGGTCTTTATGGAATTGTAAGACATCCAATGTATTTAGTTACCATTCTATTATTTCTTACGATGCCTCTTATTTTGGGTTCTATTCAATCATTCTTTATTTTTCTTTTGTATCCAATTATTATTGTAAGAAGAATTCAAAATGAAGAAACTGTACTAGCAAAAGAATTGAAGGGATATTCAAAATATCAGGAGAAAGTTCGCTACAAATTAATTCCATTTATTTGGTAATTTTTATAAAAAGACTTTTATAGTCTTTTTTTGTGACCATTTTTTTTCTTTTGCATAGAGTATTACAAGGAGGTATTATGTTTCAGTTTCAATATTTAAAACAATTGTTGATTATTTCTATTGCTTTGAGTGCAGTTACTTGTACTTTGATACAAAAGACAAAGGGTCTTTTATGGAGTAGTAAGTATATTGTTTTGTATTCTTTTTTTGTAAATATTCTTGTTGGAGTTCTTTTTTGTTTTTCTTTTACAGATATTCATTTTCCTAATAATTTATGGGTTGGATTTTTTTCTTTTTTAGGAGCAGATTCTATTTATAAATCATTAGAAGGTAAGATTTCTTCTTATGCTGATATTACTTCTCAAAAAGGTATTTCTATATCGGAAGAAAACATTATTAATAAGGAGGATCAGTAGATGGAAAAACCTCTATTTCCTAGTAAATATTTAAGAATTACGCAGGGCTATGATGAGGGGACTCATGCTGGAAGTTATGCAATTGATAATGCAGGAAAAGATTCTTCTATTAGTGATGTCTATGCTCCTTTTACTGGTATTATTAAGAAAATCTATGCTAATGATGCGAATGAAGTGTGGCTAGAAAGTGTGGATAAGGTTGAGTATCCTGATGGAACAGTGGATTATTTAACCATTTTGTTTGCTCATGATAATGATGTTAGTGATCTTTTCGTTGGAAAAAGAATTGAAAAAGGAGAAGTTTTTTATCATGAGGGAAGAAAGGGCAATGTTACTGGAAATCATTGTCATATTGAATGCGGAAGAGGAAAATTTGTAAATCCTGGATGGAAGGAAACTACTTCTGGATATTGGAGTATTCTCAATAAAAAGAGGCCAGAAGAGTGTTTATGGTTGGATGATAGTATTCAAGTGCTGGATTCTCATCAGTATTCTTTTAAAAAAATATCCACAGAAATAGTGGATAAAGAAGAGAAGAAGATGGAACAAATATTCATTGCCCCTAAAACAGATTTGTATGGTGTATATTTAAAGAAGGATCAGAAGATTTCTATTGAGAAATTATCCCATGATTAGTTCTAAAATCATCATAATTGTAAAACCTACCATGAGAAGAAGAGATAGCATATCTTTTCTTTTGTTTTGCACAATTTCTGGAATTAATTCTTGTATGGTTACAAAAATCATTGCTCCTGCTGCAAAAGACATAATGAAGGGAAGCAAGCTTTGTATTTTTAGAACTAGAAGTGCTCCAACGACTGCAAAAATTGGTTCTACTATTGCACTGAGCGATCCTAAATAGAATGCTTTCTTTTTGGAAATTCCTTCTCTATATAGTGGTAGGCTTATTGAGCTTCCTTCCGGAAAGTTTTGTAAGGCGATTCCTATGGTTAGTGTAATTGCCGGTAAGATACTATTTAAGTCTGTTTTGATATAGGTAAGAGAGGCAAAGCCAACGCCTAGTACTAGACCTTCTGGAATATTATGAAGGGTAATGGATAAAAAAAGCATAATTGATTTTTTGTATTTCCATTGATTAATATTAAAAATTTTATCTCCCCAAAATAGAAAGATAGCTCCTGATAGAAAGCCAATAGAGAGGATGAACCAAGTTATTAGATTTAAGGTATTTGCTATTTCTATAGCAGGATTTATTAGAGAAAAGAAAGATGCTGATATCATGATTCCTGCTGATAGGGCTAACATAATATTCATCATGTTTTTATTTTCTTTTTTTATTAAAAAAATCATGGCAGAACCTAGTACTGTTACTAAAAAAGTAAAGCATCCTGCTAGAAAAGATTGAAAAATGGAGTTTTCCAGAATCCACCTCATATATTTATCACCATTATAAGTTATGTTAAGATGGAAAAATTGGTTATTAAAATAAAGTGAAAAAACAGTAGAAAGAATATTGTAAAAAGTAGAGAAAAAAGTTATAATGAGTTATAGAATTAGAATAATATGGGGTGATTCTAGTGATAGTACGATTGATTAAAAAGAGAAAAATTTATAATTTCTTTTTACCCATAAAAGTATCAGGTAATTATTGGATTACAGATAAAGATTATTATGGCAATACTAGGAACTTGATTAACGTTGAAGAATCTGATGGTGAATGGAAAATAAAGAGTGACTTTGAAACCAAGATTATGCTTGGAGACAAAGAGGTAGAATCTGCTATTTTAAAAGATTATGGTATTTATTTATTAAAGATTAATACAGATAATGAATATGTAATGTTGTATTGTTCTCCTTCTATTGAGAAGGGAATTTCTAAATTAAAAGTATCTGATCAAAAAGAAATCATTATTGGTAGTGATAGTCGAGCAGAGATTTTTTATAATTATCCAATGGTTTCGAAGCAGCAGGCTAAATTAATTTATAATAATGGTGTTTGGACCATTGAAGACTTGAATAGTAAATATGGAACTTATGTAAATAATGTAGCTATCACGAAGAGACAATTAGAGTATGGTGATATGATTTTTATCATGGGTTTAAAAATTATTATCATGAAAGATACTTTGATTGTTAATCAAATTCCTAATTATTTGAGAGTGAATGAGTCTTCCTTCCAGTCTGTTGGAATTGTTGTTCAAAAACAAGTAGAATTTGATAATCCAGATGAAGAAGGTATTGAGTTCTACAAGGAAGATGACTATTTTTATAAATCACCTCGTTTTAAAACAGGAATAGAAGAGGTTAATATTTCTATTGATTCTCCTCCTGGAGAACAAGAAGAAGATAAGACTCCTTTATTCTTTACGATTGGGCCAATGCTTACTATGGCTATGACTTCTATGGTAACAGGCTATACTTCTGTTGCTGGTCTTGCAAATGGAACGGCTGATTTGGAAAGTGTTTTACCAGGATTAGTTTTAACCATTACTATGTTAGGTATGTCTTTACTTTTCCCACTTTTACAAAAACGTTATCAAAATAAGATGAGAAAAAAGGCAGAGGAAGAGAGACAGACAAAATATACAGCTTATTTGGAATCTAGAAAAGAAATGATTCAAACGGAGATGAAGATTCAAAGACAAATTTTAATTGATAATTATTTGCCTTTGTATCAAATTAAAGAAATTATTTATCAGAAAAAGAGAAATTTATGGGAAAGAGAGATTACCCAAGAGGACTTTCTTGATTTACGTTTGGGAGTTGGATCTACTGAGTTAAAGGGAAATATTAATGTTCCTGAAGAACATTTCTCTTTGAAAGATGATGATTTATTACGTGAGGTCTATAAGCTTGGCGCAGCATCTAAAACGTTAGAAAATGTACCAATTGCTTTGAATTTTGTTCAAAAGAATATTGTTGCGGTTATTGGTACGGTTATTAATAAAAACCAAATTATGGACGGATTGCTTCTTCAAGTTTTGGCTTATCATAGTTATGAAGATTTGAAGATCGTTGTATTTACCAATGAGCAAAACGCTGCTAATTGGGAGTATTTAAAAATAGCTCCTCATAACTGGAATGATGAGAGAACGATGCGTTATTTTGCTACTAATTTGGATGAAGCCAAAGAAGTTTCTTTGGAACTAGAGAAAGAGATGCAAGCTAGAAAATTCAAAGATAGTAATGGAAGAATGGAAATCAATACGGTTGATTATAAACACTATAAACCTTACTATTTAATTATTACGGATGATTATAAATTAGTTCGTGATGTTGAGTTAATTAAAGATGTTTGTGAGATGCCAGTTAATTTTGGATTTAGTTTGATTGTTGTTAGTCCACGTCTTGTTAATATTCCTAATGAATGTAAAACATTTATTAGTTTGGGTGATAAGAAGTCTGGGGTTTTTGAAAGTGAACTAGTATCTACTAAGCAGCAAGAATTTGTAGCTGACTTTGATCCTACTTTGAATATTTTAGAGTGCTGTAAGATTATTGCTAATATTCCGATTGATATTGTAAAAGAAAATCGTGTTTTACCTCAAAGTGTATCTTTCCTTGAGATGTACAATGTTGGTATGGTAGAACAATTAAATATTTTAAATCGTTGGAAGATTAATGATCCTACGAAGTCTCTTCAGGCTCCTGTTGGATTGGATTCTTCAAGAGAATTATTTAAATTGGACTTACATGAAAAAGCACATGGTCCACATGGACTAATTGCAGGTATGACTGGTGCTGGTAAATCTGAATTTATTATTAGCTATGTTTTATCTATGGCTTTGAATTACCATCCTTATGAAGTGTCTTTCATTTTGATTGACTATAAAGGTGGAGGATTGACTGGTGCTTTTGAAAATCGAGAGACTGGAATTCGTTTACCACATTTAGCTGGAACGATTACAAACTTAGATACAGTTGAAATGAACCGTGCTTTGGCATCTGTTCAATCAGAACTTCGCAAGCGTCAAAGATTGTTTAATGAAGCAAGAGATAAATTGAATGAAAGTACTATTGATATTTATAAATATCAGAGTCTTTATCGAAGAGGACTTGTTCAAAATCCTATTTCTCATTTGTTCATTATCTCTGATGAGTTTGCTGAGTTGAAGGATCAAAGACCTGAATTTATGGAGCAATTGATATCTACTGCTCGTATTGGACGTGCTCTTGGTGTTCACCTTATTTTGGCTACTCAGAAGCCAAGTGGTGTCGTTAATGACCAGATTTGGTCTAACTCTAAATTTAGAATTTGTTTAAGAGTACAAGATAAATCTGATAGTATGGATATGATTAAATGTCCAGATGCTGCAGAATTGAAAACAACTGGTCGTTTCTATTTACAGGTTGGTTATAATGAGTTGTTTGCTATGGGACAAGCTGCTTGGGCAGGAGCTAAGTACTATCCGATGGAAAAAAGAAAGAAGAAAGTCGATCAATCTATTAGTGTTGTTGATAACTTAGGAAATATTATTAAATCTATGGATACTAAGTTATCTGATGTTATTGCTCCAGCACAAGGAGAAGAAGTAACTAATATTTTGAAATATATCGTTGATCAAGCTCAAAAGGAAGATATTCATATTGATAAATTGTGGCTTGATAGAATACCAGATGTTATCTATATTGATAAATTAAAAGAAAAGTATCATTATAAACCTCAGAAAAATGTCATTAATCCAATTATTGGAGAATATGATGATCCGGATAATCAGCTTCAAAATCTTTTAACTTTACCACTTTCTCAGGATGGTAATACTATTATTTTTGGATCTGCTGGTAGTGGTAAGGAATTGATGTTATCTAGTATTATTTATTCTTGTATTTCTAATCATGATAGTAAGGAAGTTAACTTCTATATTCTAGATTTCGGTGCTGAAACTTTAACGATGTTTCGACAAGCTCCACATGTTGGAGAAGTTATTCTTTCAACAGAAGCAGAGAAGATTTCTAACTTGTTTAAGATGATTAATGGTATTCTTTTAGAGAGAAAGAAAATCTTTGTAGATTATAATGGATCTTATGATTTTTACATTCATCATGGTGGAAAGCAAATTCCTTTAATCGTTATCGTTATTAATAACGTAGAAGCTTTCTTTGAAATGTATAACGATTATGAAGAGATAATTGGTCAGATGACTCGTGACTGTTTGAAATATGGAGTTTTATTTATCTTTAGTACGAATGGTACGAATACAGTTCGTTATCGTTTGAGACAGAACTTTAGACAAAACATTGCTCTTCAATTTAATGATTCTATGGATTATTCATCTGTTATTGCCGGTGCTCGTAGAAAAGAGCCATCTAAAGTATATGGACGTGGTTTAGTAGATCGTGGAGGAGTATATGAATTCCAAACTGCTTATGCTTATGCTGAAGAAAAAATGTCTGACTATATCAAGACAGTTTCTAGAAAACTAGGTGAGATTTGTGAGTATAAGGCTGCTAAGATTCCTATTTTACCAGAAGTTGTTGATCATGAATTTATAAAGGATTATTTAGGTTCTTTAGCCAGTGTACCAATTGGTGTAGAAAAGTCTTCTTTAAGTATTGCTACTGTTAATTTGACTGATAAATTTATGTATAATATTACAGGTGAAGACATTGCTGCTGATACTTCTTTCATTTCTGGATTTATCTGTAATGTTTCATCTACACCATCTGTAGAGAGTCTTGTTTTTGATACCAATGGAATTTTATCTGGTATGAAGAATGATGATGTTTTATATGCAAAAGATACTTGTCAGGCTACTATGGATAAGCTAAAAGAAGCTTATGAGGCAAATGATTCTTCTAAGACGACAGTTTGTTTTGTATTGAGTATTAATTATTTGCTTTCTAAATTGGATCCTACTGCTAAGATGGAATTTACTAATTTAATTGAAAATTGTAAGACTCGTGATAATATTAAGTTTATTATTATCGATAATATTGATGTTATTAAGAGCATTAATTATGAATCTTGGTATAAGGGTAGTGTTAATCTAGCAGAAGGTATCTGGCTTGGTAATGGTATTGCTAATCAATTCACCTTAAAGATTACAACCAATAGTAGAGTTTTACGTGCAGAAGTAGAACAAGGATTTGGTTATGTTATTTATAAGGGTAAAGCTTCTCTAGTCAAGCTAATGTCTGATGAGTAGGAGGCGAGAATATGAATAAGAATAAAATATTGATTGAATTAGAGATTCCATTGATTGAAAGAAAGTATGACTTGTTTGTTCCTGTTAATAAAAAAGTTGGAACTATCAAGAAGTTGATTGAACAAGCTCTTGTAGATCTAAGCGATGGTTCTTATGTTATTGCGGAAGATACTAATCTATATAGTAAAGAGACTGGAGCTGTATATGATGTGAATAAAACTGTAAGAGATACCGATTTAAAGAACGGCTCTAGGGTCATATTATTATAGGAGGACTTTATGAAAGAGTATAATCAATATGTAACAGCTGTTAATAAGATATTTGATTATTTATCTAAAATGAAGGCTGGTTGGCAAAGCATCGATAACATTAATTATATTGAAAATATTGAAGAGTATAAACAAGCAATTATTAAAAATGCAGATATCTTTAAGAATCCTGTTAGTTCAGAGAATGAGGCTGTTTCTGATTCTTTGGAGGTGTTAGGCAATGATTGAAAAATTAACCTATGAAGAAATTCTAAATGTTTCCAAAGACTTAGTTGCTCAGGTTGAAATCATTCGAAAATTAATGCAAGGAAGAAAATCTTCTGATATTGATGATTTTGCTGCGACAGTAGAAGGATATTCTAAATTCTTAGAGAATACAGTAGAGATTAACAAGGATGCCGATGAGGCTTTGAAAGATTTAAAAGTAAATTAAAAGAGCTTTCTATGAAAGCTCTTTTATGTGTTTTGATAATTTACATTTTGGGAAATAATACTTTAAAATATCATAATATTGAATTCCATCTTTTGCCATTTCTGTTGCGCCAAAGATACTTAGTCCATAACCACTTCCATATCCTTTTGTTATGATTCTTAAATAGTTTGTATATAGAATTAGATAAAAATGATTTGATTTCAATTGGAATAAGTTTTTGATTTCTTCTGTTGTATATATTTTTTTATTTATATATAGTTTTTCATCTTTTAGAAAGGAAATATTTGTTTTTTGATTTATGAGTATTCCATATTTTTCATAGATTTCTTGATAAGATATATCTTTTATTTCGATGTAGTATGGGGAAGCTAGGTCCCATAGACTTTTTACACTAGATAGATAGGGATATTTTTTATTTCTTGTTGTTTGGCCATCATTTGAGTAGTGAAAAAAGGGTAGAATATAATCATTTTTATAACTTAAGAACATTCCATCTATTTCTTGTAATAAGGGATGGAGGATTGTTCTTTTCTTGACTTCATTTTTTAGATTTTTTTGATAGTAGGAAAGAGGATAATATGGAATGGACAGATTTTGTTGCTTGATGCATCCATCTTCTTTCATGTATTTGTAGGCATAGGTTGAGAAAAGGACTCCCAATACTTTATATATTTCTTTTGGTTTTGTTTCTTCATATTGATTTAGAAGAATACTCATTAAAAATTCATATAGACTTACTTTTGTTATAGAATGGTTTTCTAATTCGATGGAAACTTGGAAATTGGTTAGAGAGTATTTTGTATTCTCTTCTAAGTTTGCTTTTATATTTGATATATCTAGTACTCTTACTACAATACCATCAATAATTAAATATATTTTGTTTCCATGGAAAGGAATGGCGTTTGATATAATGAAGTCTTTTGTCCTTTTTTCTAAAGTATTTTGATTTTCTACTGCTAGTTCATTTGCAAATTCATACTTCATGGAAAGATATAGATAGAGAACTTCTTCTTTGTTTTTTTGATGAATTTCATATTTATAGAACATCTTATCACCTAAAGGTAGCATGTTCTATTTTTTTGCTTTTATACTAAAGGATTAAAATTCAAAGTATTTTAATCCTTTTTTTAAGTCACAATTTAGTCCCGTGACATAACTGGTGTTTGGAAAGATTTGAGTTAAATCTATACTCTTTCCATTTAAATAATCAAAACTAGCACAGATGACTACTTTGGCTTGCTTTAAGGCTTTTATGTATAAGTCTGCAAATGTTTCTGTACTTGTCATATCATAGATTACTGGGTTTCTCCATAGACGATGACTTTTATTTAAATAATCATGACGATCTTCTAGTGGATAGTGGTAGCTGATTACTTCAAAACGATAAACACTTCTTGGAGTAATGGTGTCTGCTAGTTTGTAGAATACTTTTTTAATTCCATAGGGGTCTCTTCTAAATAAATTAAGATCTACTTTCATTTGTTTTAAAGATCTGTAGTAAATGGAAGGCATCTTTTTTAATTGAAAAGTTTGATCAAAGGTATAGTCAATTACCTTTTTCAAATCATTAGAGAATGGTCTTAGGTCAAAGCAAAATTTTCCAAAATTGAATCGATAAGGGTTAATATTTAGACGTCTTTTTACCATGTCCATATCAAAGAATGTTTCTATGAATCCGTGTAAATTATTATATTTATAGGTATCTGGTTTTCCTCTTTTCATGAGTCCACCTCTATAGATTACATAGGGGTGAAAAATAGAATCTAGTATATAGTGACAAATGAATCCTACCAGGAAGGAATAAGAATCTTCATCTTGTATTTGGTTGTCTTTCATATAGGATAGCATATTGATGAAGAATTCTTGAGTTTGATGGCTATGTGAATAGCTTTGAAATTTTCGGATTTTTTTTCCTGGTAATGGTAAGAATAAATTATAAAACATAAGGGCATCTGTGCTTTGTCCGAATGTTTTACAACGATTTAAATTTAGACAATTTCTGATTTCACTTGGTAAGATTTCGTAGATGTCTTTTGCAAAAAAGGCATGTGTAATGGTTGCAGGCATGTGTTTCCCTCCTTTTTTTATGTACGTTCTTATTATATCACACAAAAAGCTTCTTTTTACTTAATTTGCTGATTAATCTGTGTTATAATCAAAGTAGGTGATACTATGATAGAAAAACGCTTTAAGAATTTAGATGAACAAGTAGATATTTTAAAACAAAAAGGATTAAGAATAGATGATGAAGAGTATGCGAAAAGCGTTCTTTTACGTGAAAACTATTTCTTTTTAAATGGTTATCGTCATTTGTTTTGTCGATCTGCTGGAGATAAGCATTTCAAAGAAGGTACTACTTTTGAAGAATTATATAGTTTATTTTTATTTGATCGTTCTTTTCGAAATGTTATCTTTAAGTATTTATTGGTGATAGAGAATAACTTAAAATCTGTTATTTCATATCAATTGTCTAAGAAATATGGATATAAAGAAAAGGATTATTTGCGAGAGAAAAACTTTACAACAGCTCCAGAGAAACGTTCTCAACTTAACGATTTGCTTAGAAAAATGAAACGACAAATTCGTGTCAATGGACCACAACATTCCGCTACTTTACACTATGCTTCTCACTATGGATATATTCCTTTGTGGATTTTAGTAAAAGTACTTTCTTTTGGAATTGTTAGTGAGATGTATCAGATTTTAAAACCAGAAGATCAGGAGGAGATAGCAATCATTTATGAAACAACTCCTACTACTTTGATGTCTTATCTTCCTCTTTTAGCAAATTATAGAAATTTATGCGCACATGAGGATATTTTGTATGAGAATAGGACGCAGAAAGTTATTAATGATACAATTTATCATCAGCTTTTAAGAATTCCTAAGGTGGATGATGAGTATATTCAAGGTAAGAATGATTTATTTTCTCTTATTATCATTATGAAACAAATGCTTCAGTACGAAGAGTTTAAGAATATGACACTAGAATTGGATCATATTATTCAAACTTTGAATTATAATCTTCATACTATTCCTATTCAAGATGTTCTCCAAAGAATTGGTTTCCCACTTAATTGGATGGATTTAGCAAATATAGAGAGGAGTTTAGGTAGAAATGACCAAAAAGATTTGGCAGAATAAGTATTTTTTTCTCTTTTGTGCTTTTCTCTTTGGTTGTCTTTTTATGCTTTGCCTTTTTAGGAATGCTATTTTGAAAGGGAATACTGTTCACAGTTATGTTTATGATAAATCTTCTTTGTTTTCTTCTGTTGAGAAGATTTATGATGCCGTTGTGTTTGTTGATGCATATTCTGGTTCTGATGGGATAGGTGCTGGAACGGGTTTCTTTTATAAAAAAGATCAAAAATATGGTTATATTTTAACGAATGAGCATGTTATAAGAGATGCGGATAAAGTAGAAATTGTTTTATCTGATGATCGTAGAATAGAATCGAAGATACTAGGTAAAGACGAATACTTAGATTTGGCTGTACTACGAGTAGATAAAAAGAATGTTTCCTTGGTTGCGATGATAGGTGATAGTCAGAATGCACAATTGGGAGATACCGTTTTTACGGTTGGTTCTCCTCTTGGATATTCTTATCGTGGAAGTGTTACTTCTGGGGTTTTATCTGGGAAAGATCGAATGGTTTCTTTGAATGTTTATGATAAAGAAGAAAACAATTGGGTTATGAAAGTTTTGCAGACGGATCTTCCTATGAATCATGGAAGTAGTGGTGGACCTCTTGTTAATGTAAGTGGAGAAGTGATTGGAATCTGCACGATGAGATTAGTGAATGATAATGCAGATGGTATGGGTTTTGCTATTCCTATAGAATTTGCTATGAAATATGTAGATACTTTAGAGACGGAAGATAAAATAGAATGGCCTATTCTAGGAATTAGTATGGTGAATGCATCGGATCGAGAAAAGATATCTGTTTATGATTTGGAAGTTCCTTCTTCTGTTCAAGAGGGAGTGGTTATCTTAGATGTAAAAGAAGATGGTATTGCTTCTCATATGGGTCTAGAGAAAGGAGATGTGATTACTAAGGTAGGAAAATCTTCTATCAAAGATATGGCTTATTTGCGATATGAGTTATATCAGTATAAAAAAGGAGAAGAGGTTTCTATTACTTATCTTCGTCATGGAAAAACTGTTACTAAGAAGGTAAAACTAAGTTAATTTTTGTTGTAAGGAGTAAAAAATGTCAGAGGAAAGAATAGAAGAACTTGAAAAAAGAATCAAAAAGTTGGAGCAAAAAGAAAAGAGACGTCAGATTTTTGCAACTTTAAAAACTATAGTCTTTTTAATTATAATTGGTGTTTTTGCCTATTTTGCTTTTTCTATTTATCAGAGAGTCAAGCCAATTATTTCCACTTATGAGTCTGCTAAAGAAAAATATGATTCTTCTAGTTGGAGTCAAGTTATTGATAATTTTTTAAAATAAATCAATGGTAACCTTGATTTTTTGTTTTTATGATTGTGATATAATATATACAGGTGACATACTATGAGAAAAAGAGGCTTTTTCTATTTGTTAGTAACTTTGATATTTATCTTTTTGTCTGTTTTTATTTTACATCGAACGGATTTATCTGATAATGTTTTACTTAGTAAGTCTATTCAGATTATTTTGATTTTGTTTCTTATTCGAATATCTATTGGGTGTACATTGTATATTAAGACTCAATATGAGAGAAGAAAATATTCTTATAAAATTATTATGAATTTGGGACTTTTAATCTTTATTAATGTGAATATTTTAAGACAGATTAATTTACTTGCACAAAACTGGAATGTTTTTAGTATTATTGATATTTATAATAATACTTTACGATCTTTTTCTTATTTTACAATGTTAACGTTACCTTGTATTGTAATTTTATCTATCTATAGTATTATTACTAATATTGTTTTAATTAGGAAAGAAGGATTTCATCCTGAAAAATTATTGGGTATCCTTTTAGGCTTTTTTGCACTCTTTGGTTTACTTGGAAGTCAGACTTTGTATTATGTTATTACTAGATTATTATTTAGAACAGATAAGCAGTTTATTAAGTATACTATAGATATTTGTATTAATGCATCATTATCTTATTTGTATACTCTTGTTATTGCGACTTTGTATTGTAATATAAAAGCAGGGAATCATATTCCTAGTTATGATAAAGATTTTATTATTATTTTGGGTTCTAAAATTAATGAAGATGGGTCTTTAACACCGTTATTAAAAGGAAGAGTAGATAAGGCTATAGAGTTTGCCAATGATCAGTACAAAAGTACTAAGAAGAAATTAATTTATGTTCCTTCAGGTGGAAAAGGAAGAGATGAAGTAGTTGCGGAAGCTGAAGCTATTCAAAACTATTTGCTTGAAAAAGGAATTCAAAAAGATCAAATAATTATTGAGGATCAGTCGACTAGTACTGTTGAGAATATGAGATTTTCTAGGGATAAAATTCATTCTGTTAATGATCATGGTAATGTAGTTTTTGCTACTACGAATTATCATGTATTTAGAAGTGGTGTAATTGCTTGTGATCAGGGTATAGATTGTGAAGGAATCGGAAGTAAAACAAAATGGTATTTTTATACCAATGCTTTAATTAGAGAATTTGTTGCGAACCTTGTTCAGGAGAAAAAAAGTCATATTACGCTTTTGTTTATGATTAATTTATCTTTGATTGTTTTAATTGCAATAGGACGTTATTATCATTTGATTAGTATTATAAAATAATTGACTAGGATTAGTCATTATTTTTGGAAGGAGGAACTAATAAAGAGGTTGGAGATATATTAGCTAGTTATGTTAAATATATAAGTATTATTGAGGAGGAATATATATGAATAATATTGCGACATTTTTACGTGAATCTAGAGTTGCTAGATTTTTGATTCCACTTGGAATTATTCTTATCATTTTTAGTGTTTTCTTGTTTATTAATAAGGATCAAACAAGAAATTATGTTAAAACGGAGGCTGTTGTTTCTAAGACAGAATTAGTAGAAGAAGCTCATACGGATGCTGATGGTACTTCTGTTGAGGCAACTTATAAAGTATATGTAAAATATACTGTAGATGGAAAAGAATATGATGAAGAACTTGGAGAATTGTCTGGTTATAAAAAAGGAGATAAAATAACGATTTCTTACAATCCAGAAAATCCTAGTCAAATATCACAACCAGTTAGTATGATTTTTTCTATTGCATTATTATGTGGTGGAATTGCTGCCTTAGTAGGTGGAATTGTTAGTATTTTTAGTGCTGTGAAGAAACATAAAGAATTAAAAGCACAAGAAGAGGGATGGAAAGATGGAAAGTAAAAAGTATTTATTAAAACCTGTGTTAAAGACACTTAAGCAAGGATTTACTTTGGAAGATGAAAATAATCAGGTTGTGTATGAAGCAAAAATGACGAAGTTTTCTTTGTTTGGGGCCTCTCCTTTTGAATTTACTAATCATATTACTAATTTAACAGAAGAGCATAAAATTGGTAAGACGGTTACTTCACAAGAGTCAGGACCAGCTGGATTCTTTTCTACTTCATCAACTTTTAAGTATGATGATCAGAAAATATGGGATTATTTGCATAAGAAAGGAATTAGAATTCATACTACTTTATCAGGAAACAAATTAGGAATGACTTATGAAGTATCTTTTGAAGGAAAGGATTTAGCTATTATTGCAACTTCTTCTCCTAAGGGTAATTCTTTGATTACTAGTAGCTTTTATTATGATGTTGAATGTGAAGAAAAAGATCTTGATTTAGTATTCTTAGTAGCTTTTTCTATTGCTAAAACAGATCAAGCATTTTATAACTAATTAAAGAAGCCAGAGAAATTTGAGCTTCTTTTTTTGTGGCAAAATATCACAAGACCCATATTTTATAATAGAGGTGTATAGAAATGAATTCTAAAAATGTAGATTTGATTTTGATTGATGCCGGTCATGGTGGGATTGATAGTGGGGCGGTAGGAAATGGTTTGTTGGAAAAGAATCTTACTCTTGCTATTTCTCAGTATATGTATGATCGACTTAAGAGTTTGGGTCTTCCTGTTGCTATGACAAGAACTGGAGATGAATACTTGCCAAAAGAAGAGAGAATCAGAAGAGTACTTGAATTGTCTCAAGATAAGCCTAATACTATTTTAATTTCTAATCATATAAATGCTGGTGGTGGAGAAGGAGCAGAAGTTGTTTATTCTTTAAAAAACGATTCTACTTTAGCAGATTTGGTATTAAATTTTCTTGGTAATGCTGGTCAATTAAAAAGGAAAACCTATCAAAGAAGATTACCAGAAAATCCTAATCAGGACTATTATTACATTCTTAGAGAAACAGGAAATGTGGAACCTATTTTAGTTGAATATGGATTTATTGATAATTCAGTTGATGCTAGGAGGCTTCAGAACAATTTGCAGACTTATGCTAATGCTGCTAGTAATGCTATTTTGGAGTACATTGGTTATTCTAGTCCTAAAGAAGAGTCAGCAGCAGATTATTATGTCGTAGAAAAGGGCGATACTTTATATTCTATATCTAGGAGATTTCAAATTCCTATTTCCGAGATAAAAAGGATCAATCATTTGACAAACGATATATTGAGTATCGGTCAGAAACTCTATTTCTCGGAATCCAATCCTTCAGAATATATTGTTCAAAAAGGAGATAGTCTTTGGGGAATTTCTAGAAAGTATGGTATTTCTGTAAAGGAATTAATTGAGATGAATCAGTTAGATAATTTAACCTTACAAATAGGGCAAGTACTTATTGTTCCATCTGTTCAGATAGACGAAGAAGTTTATACTGTTCAAAAGGGTGATACATTGTGGTCAATTGCTAGAAAGCAAGGTCTTTCTGTTCAAGAACTAAAGGATTTAAATCAATTAGATAGTAATTTATTATCTATTGGCCAAGTGTTAAAGATAAAATAAAAAAACCTATATGATATAGGTTTTATTCGTTTACTTTTTTTCTAGCTTTGTATACTCCGTATCCAATTCCGCCAGTAACAGCTAAGATAATGACAAGTGCTAAAACATCATTGGATTCTTTTTCTGGTACTTCTACTAGTTTGATGATATCATAACGATCAGCAACATTTATTTCAAATTCTGATTTTATTTGAGCTAGAATTTCTTCTTTATAGTCATCTGTAAATCCTGACCATGATTTGTTGCCGATAATGATATAAGGAACACCTTCTGCTGTTTCTCCTCTTTTATCTGCTACTCTTTCCATCAATTCGCTGTTGTCTTCGTCATACCAAACTTCATAATCTACAATCTTAAAGTATTTTCCATATTCTTCTTCAATGCTTTTGAACCATTCTTCTGCTTCTGCACAGTGAGAACATCCTTGTCCTCTGAAGAAATAGATTTTTACTTCTTTTGATTCACTTTCTGTTGTTTTTTCTTCTTCACCTTCTGCAAATACGGCAAGTGGTAATACTAAGAGCGCTATTACTAATAGGAATAGATATTTTAAATTTTTCATACTTGACCTCCTGTATTCATCATAACACAAATGAAAAAAAAAGGAAAGAAAACTAGTAAAATATTAAATTAAGTCTTTGTTGAAATTTGGAATGAAACTTTCTTCTGCCGTATCTCCTTCTTGAATAAAGGCATTTTCTATTCCTAAGGATAGGGCATATTGAATGACTTCGTTATATTCTTCTTCTGTTATCTTTCGGTTTAGATTTTTATAAGGATATTTTTCTGTTGGAGTATATTGATTCATAATACTAATAAAAATATCATTCTTGTATGTTTGATATAAATATCGAATGATGTTTTTGGCATCTTCTGTGTGTTCTGGAAGGATTAGTACACGAACAATTAATCCTTTTTCTAATAATCCTTTTTTATTTATTTTGATTTGACCAACTTGTCTATACATTTCATCGATAGCCATGGTAGCTGTTTCAAAATAGTTTTTACATTTTGAGTATTTTTCAGCTAAGGTATCATCAAAGTATTTTAAATCAGCTAAATAGATATCTACTAAATCTTTCATAACGATTAGTGCTCCAACGGTTTCATAACTACTGGTATTATAAACAATTGGAATATGTAAATCCTTATTTTTTATTTTCCGTAAAACTGTAGCAATTTGTGGAATATAATGTGTCGGAGTTACTAGATTAATGTTGTTGGCACCTTTTGATTGTAGTTCTAGCATAATTTCTGCTAGCCTTTTATTGGATATTTCTTTTCCATAACCATCTATACTGATTTTCTTGTTTTGACAGTAAAGGCAATGTAAATTGCAGTGAGAGAAGAAGATTGTGCCACTACCTTTTTTACCAGATATTATTGGCTCTTCCCACATATGTAGCTGATAATGAGCTAGTTTTATTCTATTTCCTGCTCCACAAAATCCTTTCTTTTGATAACGATTTATTCCACAATTTCTGGGGCATAGATGGCATTCTTTTAATAGGTTACTGTAGTTCATAGGCACCTCTTATTTGATCTGTTTTCAGGATTATTATAGCTTATTTTTAGGAAAAATTCGACAAAATTTGACAAAGAGAGTTAGGATGCTTAAAATGATAAAAGTGAGGGATTAGTATGAAAAAATATCTATTGGAATTTTTTGGCTCTTCTTTATTTGTCTTTTTTGGGACAGGAATTGGAGTAGTATCCGGAGGAGATTTATTTCTTACTTCTTTATCTTGTGGAGTCCTTTATACCTTAGAAAGATATCTTTTCTCTTCTGTTTGTAATTGTCATTTGAATACTGCAGTGTCTATTTCTCATGCTTTTGTTCATAAAATGTCTGTAAGAGATTGCTTTTATTATTCTCTTTTTCAGATATTGGGTTCTATTACAGGAATGTTTTTGTTATTTTTTCTATTATCAGAAACTAATTTCGGTACAGCAGAATTGTGTGTAAACTACTATGGAGAAATGTCAGTAAGTGGAATTAGTTGTTTTGGTGCCTTTCTAGTAGAATTTTTATTAACGACTTTATTTGTTTTTCTCTTTTTAATGATGGAGAAGAAGAAATATTTTGATATCTTGATTGGGAGTTGTTTGTTTCTTCTCTTTTTATTTGGAATTCCTTTGATTGGAATGCCTAGCTTTTTTGCAAGAAGTTTAGCACCTGCAATCTTTTTAGGTGGGGCGGCTTTTTCTGAAATATGGGTTTTTCTTTTAGCAGATTTGTCTGCTTCTGTAGTTGCTTCTTATTTATTTTGTAAAATATCTCATAAATAAAAGAGTTATGTTTTTCATAACTCTTCTTTTAATTCTATACCAATTGGGCAGTGATCACTACCTAGAATGTTGTCATAGATAATGGAATCTTTAATTTGATTGATATGGTCTTTATCTACTAGGAAGTAGTCAATTCTCCATCCTGCATTGTTTTCTCTAGCATGGAATAGATAACTCCACCAAGAGTATTGAACTCTATTTGGATAGAAGTGTCGATAGGTATCTATGAATCCACTTTCTAATAATTTGGAGAATTTTTCTCTTTCCTCATTGGTAAATCCTGCATGACCAACGTTGGCTCTAGCATTTTTAATATCGATTTCTTCATGAGCAACATTTAAGTCTCCGCAGATGATGACCATTTTCTTTTCTTTTAGTTTTCCTACATATTCCTTGAAGGCGTCTTCCCATTCCATTCGGTAAGGTAGTCTTTCTAATTCTTGTTTAGCATTAGGAACGTATACATTAACTAGAAAAAAGGTTGGATATTCTAGTGTAATGATTCTTCCTTCATGATCATGTTCTTCTATTCCCATTCCATAGCTAACTTGTAGAGGTTCTTTTTTTGTATAAATCATGGTTCCTGAATAGCCTTTTTTTTCGGCAACATTCAGATATGAAAAATAGTCTTTTGGTATATATTCGATTTGTTCTTTTGTGGCTTTTACTTCCTGTAGACAAAAGATATCTGCTTGTTCTTCCTCAAAGAAATCAACAAATCCTTTTTTTAGACAGGCTCGGTAGCCGGCTACATTCCATGATATTAATTTCATATTATCATCTCGTCTTTCAAATAAATTCTATAATAGGAAAGAAAGTTTGTAAAGAAAAACTCTGTTTCAAAAAAACATCCACAGATTCTGTGGATATTTTATTTATGAACCATATCACTTTCATAGAATAGTGGATATAATTGATAGCCATTGTTTCTTAAATACTCGATTACTTCTGGAAGCATTGCTGTAGTCATCCAACTATAGTCATGAAATAAAATTACTTCTACATTGGAATCAATTGTGTTTTTTAGATTTCCCCAAGCTTGTTCTAGAGAATCTAAACGTCCTCCATCTCCGTTTCCAGCAGTCCAATCTACCCAACCATAGCCTTTTTCTTTTAAAGCATTTATCATTTCATTTTTTAATCCTTTGGCAGTGGAACTTCCTCCAGGAAAACGAAGAATATTTGTTGTGTATCCTTCTGTTTGACTTTTTACATGTTCTTCTTGTCTATTTACAGCATCTATAAATGAGTTTACACTACTATAAAGCCCAGTACGAATACCATGAGTGTAAGTGTGATTTGCGATGGTATGGCCTCGCTTTACATATTCTTTATATAAGAGAAAACAGTTTTGACTTTTGTTATCGTAACAGTATTCTCCATTCATAGAGATAGTAAAGAAAGTAGCCTTTACATTATATTGGTCTAGAATATCTAATACTTGATAAGTATTATAATATGGCCCATCATCGAAAGTTAGATAGGCTATTTTTTCATTGCTTTCTCCATTTAGAATTTTACTTTCCAATTCTTTAATATGTGAGAAATACTCTTTTTTCTTGGACTCAATACTTTCTTCAATGTTTTCATATTCTTGAATCGTGGCATTTACTTTTTCTAATTCTTTTTCCTTTTCTTTTAAAAGAGATACTTTTTCTTTATATAGATGTTCTTCTTTGATTTGTTTTTCTTTTTGAAGTGAGATTTTATTTTCTATATGATAAGAGAGATATAGAGTAGCGATAATAGAAAGGATTAGAATGATTTCTATACCGATGGATTTACTGCTTTTTCCCATGTTTTATATACTTCAATCTTCCAACCTTTTTGTTCTTCTAAAGATTGTTTTTGTTTCTCCTTTTCTTGTAATTCTTTCTTTGTTTTTTCTATTTTTGAGTTTAGCTCGTGTATTTTCTTGTTTTCTTTTTCTTGTAGCGAAGAATATCTTATCCATTGAAAACCTAATAGAAAGATACACGCTATTAAGATTAATCCTGTTATTCTTATTACTTTCTTATTCATATTCTCACCATATTCATTGTAATCATAAAATGAAGATTAGTCAACGATGTGATACAATATCAGTGGAGGTTTCTATGAAGGTAATTACTTTAAAACAGCCATGGGCAACTTTAGTTGTAACTGGCCGTAAAAGATATGAATTTAGAAGTTGGAAGACGAATTATCGTGGAAAGATATTGATTCATGCAGGAAAAGCAATGGATAAAGAAGCGATAAAAAGATTTGAGCACTTTCATTTAGATTTTCCTACCTCTAAGATACTTGGAGAAGTTGAGATTATTGATTGTATTAAATTAGATCCTGATATTCATAAACAGATTATAAAAGAAGATCCTGTTATTTATGGTCATGAGGAAAATAGGGAAGGATTTGCATGGGTATTGCAAAATCCTAAGGAAGTTCATGATGAAAGAATTGTATCAGGGAAGCTTGGTATTTGGAATATTTAGTAAAAAACATCCACAATTATTGTGGATATTTTTCTTTTAAATATTTAAAAAATGGTTTGAAGGCAGTAGGTAGGGCATATCCTTTTTCTAAGTCATTTAATGTTACCCAGGTATATTCCTCATTCTTTTTGGATACTTTGATGAGAAAACTATTCATTTTCCATTTTTTATGAGTAAAGATATGGATATTTTTGATTCCTTTTTCCACTTCTTGTGTGGAAAATATTTTTTTAATTTCTTGAGTTTTTAGGATTCCTTTTTTATTGGGAAATTCCCACATATTTTTTAAAAGACCAGAGTCTCTTTTTCTTATGGCAAATAGATTTTTATATTGAATTAGAAAAATGGTATATTCTTCTTCTTTCTTTTCCTTTTTTCCTTTCTTTTCAGGAATGGAAGATTCTTTTCCTTTTTTGTGAGCTTCACAGAATCTTTCTAGCGGACAAATAGAACATTTTGGCATTCCGTTTGGTATACAAATGGTTTCTCCTAGTTCCATTAAAGCTTGATTAAAGTCTCCTGTTTCTTTTGGAAGAATTCTTTTGATTTCCCGGGCAACCTTTTTTTTCTCTTTTTTATCTTGTACATCCATATTGGAATTGTTTAGCCTAACATATACTCGCATAACGTTTCCATCAATGCAGACTTCTTTTTTTTGGAAACAAATTGAACTAATGGCACCAGCTGTGTATTCACCAATACCAGGTAATTTTATAATATCTTCATATTCTTCTGGGAAAACTCCGTGATATTCTTCCATGATTTTTTTGGCAGCTTTTTTAAGATT
Organism: Bacilli bacterium; assembly: GCA_017432645.1. Taxonomy (GTDB): domain Bacteria; phylum Bacillota_I; class Bacilli_A; order RF39; family UBA660; genus UBA3789. Next base: position 24,321 of record JAFRIU010000047.1, on the reverse strand, counting down.
TCTCGCTCTACTATAATAGCCTAGGCCTTCCCATAGTTTTAATAGTTTATCTTCTTCTATTATGCTTAATTTTTGAATACTTGGTATTTCTTTTAGAAAGCGTTTATAGTATTCAATGACAGCTTCAATTCTAGTTTGTTGGAGCATAATTTCACTAATCCATACATGGTAAGGATCTTTATCTTTTCTCCATGGAAATTCTCTTTTATTCTTATCATACCAATTTAATAAAACTTCTACTTCTTCATTCATAGCTTGATTATATCTTAAAAGAAGGTTTTTTCGCAAGTTTGTGATTGATGAGAGGGGTTGACAAACGATATTTTTAATTTATACTATTTTACGAGGAGAGATAGTTTATGACAAGCAAAGAGGAAAAAAAAGAGAAAATTCTAAAATTCATAGAAGAACAAAAAAGTCATGAAGCAAGAATTCAGGGAATGGTTAGTAATACAGATTATGTAGATTGGTTGGATCAATTCACTTTACAAAATCCAATTTTTTCAGAAAATGATTGGATATTTTCTGATACTTTGAGTATAGAAGATAAGAAAAATGTTCAAGATCTTTTCTTGTTTTTTCGAGCAATTGATTCTTATGCAAAAAGAAATTATATTGCGCCTAGTGTAGTAGATAATAGGATTGGGTATACTCTTCATAAAGATGATTTCTTTTTTCAAATAGGTTATCATTTAGAAGAAGATAATTTATTTTTCTGTGAAAGATTAGCTCCTGTTAAAGGAAGTATCGATTTTTATCAGGTGATGAATAAGAATCTTTCTATGAGAACCATGTATATTGATCAAGCTTTATCGGAGATCTCTTCTGAGATAAGAGAATTAGTGGATGTTATGGAAGTACCTATTGAATTTATTGAAGATATGGTTTGTAATGTCAAAAGAGAGTTTGATGAAGAAAAGAAGTATATGAAGAAGTAAAGAACGAGGATTCTTTACTTTTTTTGTGAAATCTGTTATAATATATAACCATCTATTGAGGTGATAATATGAAAGAAAAGAAAAATATATATCTTCATATTTTAGAGTTTATTTTTTACTCTTTCTTTTTATTTTTTATGATGATGTGTTTTCAAATGAGTCATTTTGTTTTCATTTTGAAGTATCTTATTATGACTTTTTTATTTCTTTGTTGATTTCTTTATTTATCTATTGATTTGTTTATTTTCTTAGTTATGAAAAATAAAGCAAAAGTTGTTTCTATTCTTTCTTTGGTACTTGTTTGTTTTGCTTTAGTTTATTTGATTCATCAACCGTTTTATTTTGCTTTTTCTTTTCTTCTTTTGTATCATTTTGTGAAGGATGCGTTGGGAATTTTTTTAGGAGAAAAGATTTATGATATGAAAAGTGCAAAGCAATATTATAAATTATTTATAGATTTCTTCCAACAAAGCAGAAAAAAAATAACCCTCCTAAGAGGGTTAAAAAGTGTTTTTTCTGATAAACGTAAAAGAAAAGTTATGAGAGAAAAACGTCAAGGAGCAGTTTCTTAACTGCTCTTTTCTTTTATTTCTTTTAGTACTATTTTTAATAGTGCTTCATTTCCTATATCGTTTAAATGAATTTGATCAATCATCATATAATCTTTATGTTCTTGAATTTCACTATAGAAATCGATTATGGTTATGTTTTCTTCTTTTTGATAAGAAATAGGGCTTGTATTAACTAGATAGATATTTGCTTTGATGTTCTTTAATTCTTTTATTTCTTTTGTGATGTCGTCTTTTGTATCTAATATTAGTACTATATTATTGGCAGAGAAATCACTCGTAGAATCTTTTTTGATTTGTTCTATGACATCTTCTATTTTTCCTTTTTCTGTATGGAAATCTGTTTGATATTCTGCCATGTTTTCTTCTAAGAACGGATAAGCACTAATTAAAATTTCTTTTCCATAGAAAGCAATTTTTTCATCTCTACTTTGTTGTTGTTTTTTTAGGATTTCTTCTTTTTGATTTTGAAAGTCTTGTTTATAGTTTTCATAGATGTTTTGGTAGATAGCGTTTGCGTATACTTCTCTTCCTGTTCCTGTTAAATGGATGCCATCTACTGCAAAGTACTCTGGATGTCCATCAGAGATGGTATCCCAATCGATTAGAAAGACATTATCATGACTTTCGGCAAATTGGTTTAAGCTTTGATTTACATGAACTTCTGCATCATTTACTACATTAATCCAGAATAGTTTTCTATTTTCAATGGTATTTAGAATTTCATTTTGGCAGGATATTCCGCATTGTCCATTGGTTCCTAGATTAATTAGGATAGGGTTTCCTAGGAGATTTTGATTTTTTAAATCTTGTAAGATTTTATTTGCTTCATAATCTGTTCTAGATATTTTGGCATCAAAGTATCCATTTGGGAATTGACTATATAAGCTAGATACTGCTCCTAACATTACAGAGTCTCCAACTCCTATAATCGGTAGATTATGAATTTGTTCTTCTAGGTTGGATTCATTTTCTTCTAATAGTTTTATAGAAGACATGAATACTTCTTGTTCTTGCTTTAATTTTTCTGCATACTCATTTTGCTTCTTTTGCATAATTTCTTGATTAGCATTTAATTGATTTTCTAATTCTTGAATTTCCTTTGTATGGTCTTCTGCTATGATATATTGGTAAAGACCAAATCCTTCTAATAGTAGGAAGGCTAGTAAGAGAATTGTTTGAGCTTTTTCTTTTTTTCCCTCCTTTTGTTTGTCTAATGCAAAATGTAGTCCTGCAGATAATAAAATAGTACTTATTATTATTAATGGCACTTTATATTGATTTTGAAGATTTGTGAATTGAAAAATATAAATAATTGGGTATTGGAATAAATATATTTCGTAACTAATTTTTGCAAAGATTTTCCCTCCTTTTTCTTTTTTTGATATGGTATCTTGAGGTATCATGGTTCCATAAGAGATTAGTCTTGCTGTTATTAGGGTTATTCCTATCATTGCTACTATAAAATATGGAGATTCTGCGGAGATGAAGAAGCATCCTAACGTGAATAAGAATAAGTAGATGAAGAATGGGATTTTAGGATTTATTCTTTTGATTGTGAAAGCATGATAGTAAGCATGAATACTTCCTAGAAACATTCCTAGAAAAATTGAAAATACTCTAGTTAGTGTATGGTAATAGACAATCATTCGATCGGTTTTTGTTGCACCAATATAGCCAAAGTAGAAAGTACTGAGAATAGTTAATATTCCTAGTAGTAGACAAGGAGTCCATTTCTTTGTCTTTTCTTTGGTTTCTTTTAATAAAAGAAAGATGATTGGAAAAAGGATTTCAAATTGTAATAGAATTCCCATGTACCAAAAATGCATGAATGGAGAATCTATATGTCTTGTGAAGTAGTCTAGATTTGCTTGTAATTGCCAAAAGTTATTGTATCCAAGGATAGTTGAAGTGGTTTCTGGTTTTAAATTTAACCAATTTACATTGGGTATAAAATAAAGGATTCCAATGCTTGTTAGAACGACCATTATAAATGGTAGATAAATATGTAGGAATCGTTCTTTATAATAGCTTAGAAGGGAGAATTTCTCCTTTTTAGAGGCAGATATATAGGAAAGATAACCACTTAATACAAAAAAGCTACAAACGGCTAAATATCCACCTTTTAAATAGCCTAAATGATAGGCAAAAACGGCTATACAAGATATTACTCTTAATATGTCTAGATATTTATAATACTTCTTTGTACTTTCCATACTACCACCATTATCATTATAGAAAATCAATGGTAAAAAGTAAAGATTCTTATCCAATAAAAAATGTAGATTGGTATCTACATTTTTTTCTTTTTCTTATTTCTTTTTTTCTTCATTTTTTCTACGGATTTTTCTATAAAATTGAATACTCCTGATACGTATCTAAACATGGCTTCTGTCATAATGGAGAAGTTTGCGCATAAAAGAATTCCTTGTAGTGTCATATGATCGGAAATGCCAAAGAAATCTTTGAAGTAAAGGAAGGATGCTACAATGGCAAGAGTACTTCCAATTAGAATCCCCCATTTGTAACGATTCATTGGCTTACTAATACTGAATAATACCATGAGTCCGATGATAGATAGTAGGATGGTAGATGAAGTAGAAATATCATCAGAAGTGATTCCAAACACTAAACCAAAGGCGGTCATACTACATACCATGATGGTATCAGTAATTCCTCCAGGGATTGCTTTACGGATAATATTTGTGATGAAGTGTCCATGAATGATATCTTTATTTGGAATTTGTGATAAGAAGAATGCAGGAATTCCGATGGTAAACACTCCAATTAAGTTTATCTGAGAAGGATTTAGCGGATATTTAATTCCAAAATAGATAGCCAATACAGAAGTAAGGAAAGAGAAGATGTTTTTTACTAAGAATAGGCTTCCAGATCTTTCTAGGTTATTTACTACTTTTCTTCCTTCATGTACTACTTCTGGCATGGTAGAGAAATCTGATTCTAGTAATACTACTTGTGCTGCTTCACAGGCTGCTTGACTACCGCTTGCCATGGCGATAGAGCAGTCTGCGTCTTTTAGTGCTAGAACGTCATTTACACCGTCTCCAGTCATTGCTACTGTATGACCTTTTTTCTGAAGAGCTTTGATAAACTTTCTTTTTTGATCTGGGGTAACACGGCCGAAAACTGTGTAGTTTTCTACTGCATTTTGAATATCTATTTCACTGGTTAGGGTTGTGGCATCTATATATTTTTCTGCATTATGAATATTGGCTTCTTTGGCAATTTCACTAACAGTAATAGGATTATCTCCTGAGATGACTTTGATTTCTACTCCTTGTTCATAGAAGTATTCAAATGTTTCTTTGGCATTTTCTCTGATTGGATTGGATAGGAAAATGAGTGCCATAGGAGTAATGCTTTTAGTTAATTTCTTTCCATCTATCTCTTCTGGATAGGTTCCAAAAACGGTTACTCGATAACCTCTTTTACTGTATGTTTCTATTTGATTTTTATAGTTTTTATAATCTTCTTTTAAAATGAATTCAGGAGCTCCTAATACATAGTTATTGCTTTCAAAATTTACTCCACTGTATTTGAATTCAGATGAAAAGCTAATAACACTTTCCGGCTTTTCGGTTGCACTTCTGTGAAAGAATTCCTGAAAAGCTTTCATGGTAATGTTGTCTTTATCTTGAGCTTTTGCAAAGTTACTAAGAATTTGATAAGCCTCATCTCTATCTGTATTATCTAGTACTTCAAAGTCTAGTACTTTCATATCATTATTTGTGATGGTTCCTGTTTTATCTACACATAAAACATCTACTCGAGCAAGTGTTTCAATGGATTTCATATCATGTAGCATTACTTTCTTTTTTGCTAATTTAGCAGCACTTAGTGCTAGAGTTACACTACAAAGTAAGAATAATCCTTCTGGAATCATTCCCATTACGGAAGCTACCATAGATTGAACACTTTCTTGAATGGTTTCCTTATTTATAAAGAAGGATTGATAAAATAGGGTGATACCAATAGGGATAATGACAAAGCCAGCTACACGCATGATTTTATTTAGGGAACGAACGATTTCAGACTGTTCTTTATTTTTTTCTCTTTTGGCTTGTAGAGTAAGTCTGGAGATATAAGAGTCTGCTCCTACTTTTGTAAGACGTGCATAACACTTTCCAGAGACAATGTAGCTTCCTGATAGAAGTTCATCATCTTTTTCTTTTTTGATTTCATCTGATTCTCCTGTTAATAGAGATTCGTTTACGGATACTTTTCCTTTTATAATTATGGCATCCGCACAGATTTGATTTCCTGATGAGAATTCTACAATGTCTCCTAATACTAGATTTTCAGTTGGAATATCATAGGCTTTTCCTTCTCTTACTACTTTTGCGATAGGTACGTTTAGCATTTGTAATTGATCTAGTATTTTTTTTGCTTTTAATTCCTGGAAGATACCGATTAGTGCATTGGCTATTAGTACAGGTAAAAAGTTTAAATGTTTAAAAGAACCAACGCAGATTAGTAGGATTGCTAGAAATGCAAAAACAAAATTGAAATAAGTGAATACATTTTCTTTAATAATTTGTTCTTTTGTTTTAGACGGAGGAAAAACTAAGAAATTGTTTTTTCCTTCTTCTTCTAATTTCACTGCTTCTTCTTCCGTTAGTCCAAATAAATCATCCTCCATATGATCGCCTTCCTTATTACATATTTCTAGTATTATTATACACATCAAAAATTGTATCTGCAACCAGACATTTTTTTCTTTTTTTAGCTCCTACTATTTTTTTATCTTGTGCTATAATATAATAGTGAAGAGAAGGTGAAAAAATGAGACTAGACTTGAAAAATATAGGAAAGAAAAGTCTTTTTTGGTTTGTTTGTATTTTTTGTTTAGAAATGATGTTTATTCTTTTTATTTCAAAGACGATTAGTTGGCAATTATGTATTAATATTCTTTTTTCTACGGTTCTTATTTCTCAAATACTTACTATGATTTCTTTTATCTTTCGTGAGAAGGGAAATGTTATTTTTCATTCTATCGTTTTGTTTTTATTAGGTGTATTATTTTCTCTACAGGGAGTTTTTTATCTTATTTTTAAGGTTTATTTTTCTCTATATAATTTTGCTTTGCAGGATCAATTAAAAGATTTCTTGTCAGACGCTATTCGGTTGATTTTGAAAAATAGTTTTTATATTTTAGTTTTCTTATTACCTTTTATTTTGTATCTTGTTTTTAGAAAAAAGATTTCTTTTGAACGTTTTTCTTGGAAAGGACTTGTTTGTTTGTTTTGTAGTTTTCTACTGGTAGTTGGTGCCTTTTTCCTTTTTGTTGGACTTACTAAGCATGATAATTATAGTACGTATGATCTTTATGAGAACGTTAATAATATTTCTTTAAGTATTAAGAGATTAGGAGTCCTTAATAGTTATCAGTTGGAGGTTAGAAGACTTTTGTTTGGTTTTTCTCCTAAAAACATAAAAGCGGTTTCTATTGAAGAAGAAGAGAAAGAAGAATTGATTTCTTATAAGGAGAATAAGTTAGATCTTTCTTTTCGTGAGACAGATAATCCTACTGTTCAAATGATTCATTCTTATGTTCAAAATGATGAAGCTACTCTTCAAAATGAGTATACAGGAATGTTTAAGGATTATAACTTAATTTATATTACAGCAGAGGCTTTTAGTGAGATTGGTGTGGATCCGTCTTTAACACCAACTCTATATCGTTTAACGCATAGTGGTTTTGTTTTTGAGAATTTTTATACGCCTAATAATTTATCTACGATAGGTGGAGAGTTTCAATCCTTAACGGGTTTATATCCGGATTATGCTATTTTATCTCGTTGGAGAAGTGGAGGAAATGCTTTCCCTTATGGACTTGCGAATATGTTCCAAAAAGAAGGTTATTATACGTATGCTTATCATAATAATTCTTATGTTTTTCAGGATCGAAATCAATATCTTGCCAGTCAAGGATTTACGAACTTTTTAGCTTGCTATAACGGGTTGGAAAAGCGAATGAATTGTGGAAGATGGCCTCAGAGTGATGATGAAATGATATCGGTTACTGTGGATGATTATATTAATAGTGATAAGCCTTTTCTAGCTTATTATATGACGGTATCTGGACATTTTGGTTATACGTTTGTAGGAAATTCTATTTCTTCTAAAAATAGAGAGTATGTCGAGGCTATGGATAAATCCGAAGGAGCTAAGGCTTATGTTGCGACACAAATTGAATTAGATCAGGCATTAAATAGACTTCTTGAGAGATTGGATGAGGCTGGAAAACTTGATAAGACTGTCATTGTGTTGATGGCAGATCACTATCCTTATGGATTAGATGTTGATGCAATTAATGAGTTATCTTCTTATCCTAGAGATGAGATTGGTATTACGCATAATTCTTTAATTCTTTGGAATTCTAAGTTAGAGACGACTACAATCGACAAGCCATGTATGCCTGTTGATGTTATTCCAACGGTTTATAATTTATTTGGATTAGATTATGATTCTCGATTATTTACTGGAAAGGATATTTTCTCTACTTCATTTGGAATTGCAATTTTAGCTGATAGAAGTTGGATTACTAATAAAGGAATATATTATGCTCCTAGTAATGAATTTGTACCAAATGGTACTGTGGAAGATGGATATGTTGAAAAAGTAAATCAGTTGGTTAATAATCGATTGAATATTAGTAAGTTGATTATGGAAAATAATTATTATTGGTATCTTCTTCCATAAATTATAGGAGGTATTATGGGTTTTGTAGTAAAAGATTTTATTCGAGTAGAGGATTTTGTTCGAATTCGAAAGGAATTAGAATGGAATGATATTCCTTTATCCTTAGTTCAGAAGGCAATCGATGGATCTATGATTAATATTAGTGTTTTTGATGGAGATTTTTGCATTGGTGTTGGTAGAATTGTTGGGGATCATGCTTTAAAAGGAATGCTTACAGATATTATGGTTTCTAAAGATTATCAACATCAAGGAGTTGGAAAACTTATCGTTACCTCTTTAATTCATACTTTGAGTGAGAGTGTTTTAGAAGGGGAGTGCTTTCAATTAGAGGCTAGTCCCACTCATCAAAATCGTGATTTTTATATTAAGTGTGGATTAAAGTATAAACCTGAGAATCAAGACGGGGTTTATCTTTGGATTAGAAAATAAAAGTAGTAAGTTTTTGCTTACTACTTTTTGGGTAATTTTTGGGTAATTTGGGTCAATTTCATATGAAATTGATTTTTTATTTGGTACGAGGTTCGTCGCCGAACTGCAATTGGTTTAAATAAGCAGCTACATCTTCTAGACTGTCAAATACTTTTACACCATTTTTAGCTACTAATGACATTGTTTTTAAAGCACACTTTTTAACATGCTTTTCAAATGTCTTTCCATTTGCACTTTCTAGTACGCATAAAATTGTTCTTTCAGGTCTTTTATTGCTATCGTCTGTTACTTCAACGAAGCTATAGAAACCTTCTCCTTCCGGAGTGATTACATATAAACAGATATCATCTGTTTCTCTATGGTAATCTTCTACTTTTTGTGCTTCTTCGTTCCATGCTCCTTCAGGTAGTTGAGGGTTGAAAACTTCAACGTGTTCTTCTAACTGAGGAATTAATTCTTCTCTCCAAGTGGAGTCTGCACAAGTTCCCCCTAAAAATACAGTTACTTTTTCCATTTTATCACTCTCCTTATAATTTTTATAAAGATCTCGATAAAAAGTAAAAGACGAGACCTTTATAGTTAAAGTCTCGTCCAAGAAAATCTCTATTATATCGGCTATATTATAGCGCTTGACGACATAATACATTTAAGGACTACTCCCATTTAACGATGTTTATTATACCACAAAATGCTTGAAAAATCAAGTTTTGCTAGTTGTTGTCCTTTTCTAGATACTTTTGTACTTTTTCTTTGACATGGTTCCAAGTGCTTTGAAGACTTGGATAAGATAGTTTGCTTTGTACTTCTTGAAAAGGAACCCAGAATGTTGGATGAGTGTCTTTACTATCATTATCACTAGGGCCTATATCTTGGCTGAGATAATAATATAGTTCTACGTTTTCTCCTTTTGGAGTTGTGTAGTGGTCTATGTAGATTGGCTCTTTTTCTAGAAAAGTACAATCTCTTTTTGTTTCTTCAGCTGTTTCTCGTATGGCACATTCTTCTAGTGTTTCCTTTTCTTCTAAATGACCCTTTGGAAAAGAATAATCTTTTTGCTTTTCCCGATAGACTAGAGCTACTGTTTTTTCTTTTGGGCGGATTAAGATGCATCCTGCTTTTTTTACAATATTCATATACCCTCCTTAAACTACTTGAAAAATGAAAAACTTTAAATACTTTGTTTCAGGGACCCCAATTAGTTCTGGATGGTCGGGGGCAGGTCCTGCTACGTATATTTGTTTTAGAGAAACATTTGCTTTTCTAGACGCATTCCAGATAGCTTCTTTGAATCGTTCTTCTTTTGCAAAGTGAGAACAGGAAGCTGTTGCTAAAAGGCCTCCTCTTGGTAGTGCTTTCATTGCTAAATAGTTTAGTTCTTCATATCCTTTTAGTGCTTGATGAATGGTTTTTCTAGATTTGGTGAAAGCAGGAGGATCTAAAATAATAAAGTCATATTGTTTCTTTCCTTCTATTTCTGTTAAATAATCAAAAACATCTTTGCAAATGGTTTCTATATTCATATGATTCTTTTGAAAATTGGTTTTGGTATCTTCTAATGCTTTTTCTGATACATCTAGAGCCGTTACTTTTAAAGCTCCTCCTAAGTAGGCATTCATAGCAAAAGAACCAGTATGTGTGCAACAATCTAAGACGGTTTTTCCTTTCGCAAACTCTCGTACTTTTAGGCGATTATATTTTTGGTCTAAGAAGTAACCTGTTTTTTGACCGTTTTCAAAGTCTACGATATAGTGAAGACCATTTTCTGTAATTTCTGTTCTGGTTTCTAGTGATTTATTTTGATACCATCCTTTATATTTTTCTAGGCCTTCTAAGGTTCTTACATCTACATCATTTCTTTCGTAGATTCCTTTTATATTTATGTGATCTTCTTGTAGAACTTCTAATAGTGCTTTAAATACCATTTCTTTTCTTGTTTCTATCCCTAAAGATAGAGTTTGGGTAACTAAGACATCATTAAACTTATCCACTGTTAGACCAGGAAAACCGTCTGCTTCTCCATAGATTAAACGAAAAGAGTTTAAGTCTTGAATAGTTTGTTTTCGAAGATCATAAGCATATTTCACTCTTCTTTTGAAAAAATCATAATCAAATGTGTCATTTGTGTTTCTACTTAGTAAGCGTACTGTGATTTTAGAATGATCATTATAAAAACCTGTTCCTAAATATTTTCCTTTGCTATTTAGGACATCTACGATTTCTCCATTTTTGATTTCTTCTTTTTGTATTATTTCTTCTCCATATATCCAGGGATGATTTAGTAAAACCGAATTTTCAGCTTTTTTTGTTATAGTTATTTTTTTATATGGACGTTCTTTCATATTTTCACCTCTTTAGGTTATTTGATTTTTCTAGCTTCTAAATAATATCTTTTGTCATAACTGTGTCCCATAGAAAATGTTTTTCTAGGTAAGGCACCATCTAAGATAACGGTTTTGAATAAGTCTTCTTTTTTCATGGCATCTAAAATGATTCCGATATTGTTTTCTTTGCTACCTAATTCTTTTGTTACTTCTTCTCCATGAATGTAATCTATTTTTCCTGGATGACTTTGGAAATATTCATCTAAGAATATTTGAATGGAACCAACGGCAATATTAGATTTTGGATTAGAAATATAAAGAGCTTTATCAAAATCTTTAGTAATTAGTTCCAATTTTTGACCATTTCCATCTTCATTTATATCATAGTATTCATATAAGTTTTTCATGAAATCATCTACATCTACATCAAATACTACACGATGGATTGCTTCGAATTCTAAGGCATTACTATGAAGGTTTACTAATTCTACTAGAGCATATCTAGCAGGATGATCTAAGTATTCTTCTTCCTTCATGCTTTCTTTTAATTTTTCGTAGCAAGCTTTAGCAGTTGCAAGAGAATGGTTTCCATCTCCCATGGCAAATAATAGAACTCCTTTATCTTGTATATTATATTTCTTTTCAAAGTTCTCTTTATCTGCTAGTGCTTCTAGTTTTTCAGTAATTGTTGAGATACTACCTTTACTTAATTGGTATCCCTTTATATGACCACCTTTTTGCATTAGATCAAAATCATATACTAGGTCTTTTTCCGTTACTTCATTTTTTAGGTTTTCAATGATTTCTTTTTTATCATCATCTATTAAGATCATAATATGAGGTAATTCTAGTAGGGCATTTTCTCTTACTTTCATTCTTGGTGGAATTCTTTCAATAACAGTTTTTTCTGTTGCTCTTATTAATGTTTGTGATCCTTTTTCGAATGAATAATCCTCTAAGTCTACTATACCGATTAGTCCTTCTCTTATTTTTCCATCATATTGAGTTCTTTCAATGTAGAACATAGAATCTTTATATTCATCAAAAATATTTTCTTCTAACATTTGTTGCATATTTTTATTGATATTTTGAATTCTTTTTTCTACATCTTTTTCTTCTAGATAGATTTCTGGTAAAGTTAATTTTAATGTAGATGGACTATCTCCAACAATTTGATTTACTTCTTTCCAGTACTCTGGTTCCGATGTATATTGATCACAAGCAACAACACTCCATTTGTATCTATCTATATTTTTTTTTGGAATTAGTATATTTCCAGCTTGAAAAGGTATTTTCATTTCTTTCATCTCCCTTTTCTGATTGTATCATATTTCCTTGTTTTTCTAAAGTGTGATATATTGTAAGAGGTGATATGTATGAAAAAAAGATATTGGATTCTTTTCTTTATTTTTTTTCTTTTGTGTGGTTGTATGAAAGGAGAAAAGTTAGAAAACAGGAAAGAGATTCCATCAGAAGATATTATAGAGAATGTTCCTCAGTATCAAGATAATAATCAAACGCCTATTTCTTTTTATCGGTTAAAGGGAGATAAGTTAGAGAAAATATCTTCTATTACAGGAGATTTTCATGCCTTGGATGATATTGGATTCCTTCAGATTTATCCTTCTAGTGAGGATACTATTATTTTAAATACCAGTTTTGCTTCTAGTTTTTATGATTCTTGGCAAAGTTACTCTCAGTCTAATTTAAAGATAGGTTTTTCTTTAAAATTATCTGTTCCTGAGAAAGGTGAGTTTTCTTATAATATTTTGAATCCGAATCAGACTATGGATCATTGGGAGTATTTTATGGCTTATTTATATGATGATTATGCTAATCGGGGAAAGAGTTTTTATTCTCACGTGGAAGCAAATGAGTATACAGAGGATACTTTATTTACTGCTTTTAAGTTGCAATGTGGAAGTAATTGCCAGGATATTTCTTCTCCTTTTTATTTAACAGTTTTTACTTATGATAGTGAAGATGATTTCTTGGATGGAGTATATCGTGGAAATAGTCAGTATACGATTCCAGTTTGTCTTCATGGTGCTTGTTAGTTTTTATTTTATTGTGCTATATTGTTATTAGGAAGTGATTTACATGAATGATTACTATCAGATGATTTTTAAAAGAAAGTCTTTTCATTTGTTTCGAGGAATTGGTAAGGAATCTATTACAGATGAAGAATTAAAAGATATCGAAAGAGAATTTAATAAACTAGAACCATTAGTGAAAGATATTTCTGTTAAGATTAAGATTGTGAAAGAGGAACCGTCTTGTAAAAGAGGTCAAGAGTATTGTATTATGTTTTATTCTGAAAAGAAGGATAATTATTTACAAAACATTGGCTATCTTGGAGAGCAATTGGATTTATATTTGGTTTCAAAGAATATTGGAACTTTATGGTTTGGAATTGGTACTCCAGAAGAAAAAGTATTGGATGGTTTAGACTTTGTTATTATGATGGCTATATCAAAAGTGGATTCTCCTGATAAGTTTAGGAAAGATATGTATAAGAGTAAAAGAAAAAAGATTGAAGAAATGTGGAGTGGCAATCATTATTTAGAAATTGCTGATATCGTGAGATTTGCTCCTAGTGCATGTAATACTCAGCCATGGGAAGTAGAAGCAAAAGAAGATGAATTAAAAGTATATCGATATCGAAAGGAAGAAAAAAGAGGAATTATGCCAAAGAATATGGTTATTTATTTTAATCAGATTGATATTGGTATATTTTTATGTTTTGTTGAATTGTGTTTGAATCACGAAAAAATGAAATATGATAGAGCGCTATATATTGAAGGTAATCATGAGGACGAAATGAACCTAGTAGCTACTTATAAAATGAAATAAAAAAGATTTAGAAATTTTCTAAATCTTTTCATTTTAATAGTTATTTCAATATGTCTTTTATTGTATTTCGTATTTCTATAATTCTTTTATTCATAAATTCAGGATGGTCTTTAAACCATTTAATGTTTAGTGGAGAAGGATGGGGTAGTACTAGGGCTAATTTATTATTAATATAATTATTTTTGAAAACTAGTTCATTAAAATTTTCATTAGGAAAAAATACTTTAGCTGCTTTTGCTCCAATAATAACATATAATTTGTTATCAATGTATTCTAGTTCTTTTTTTATCCATTTGTTATAGCATATTTTTGGTGGTGTTCTGTCTATACCATTTTTATCTTTTCCTGGATAACAATGAGATAGTGCTGCAATATAAAAATTGTTAGGATCATAAAATGTATCATCGCCAATTTGATACCATTCATATTTTAATTTTTTGCCACTTTGATCAGTAAATGGCGTTAATGTTTTGTGAACAGTAGCAGATGGTGCTTGACTGATTTGAACAATTTTAGAGTGAGCATTTCCTAAAATGATGGGATGTGGTTCAAATCCAAATTTCTCTTTGCATATTTTGCATCTTTTTAATTGTGTAATTAATGTTTCAAACTCTTTTTCCATTTTTGAATTCCTTATTTGTATATGTAATTATATTCATTGATATGATTATATCATATAGTGTATGTTGGGGATGAGAAAATCGAACTCTCAACAATGGTTTTGGAGATGATGTCAATACTTTAATAGACCTTTCTTCACCTTTTTTTGATCTGGAGTACGGAAGGTCAAAAATTCGCGGGCTTCGCCTGTAAGTTGTAGGATGGAAATAGCCCTTATTTTTACTAAAAGTATATAAATCGTAAAAAAAATCAAAACAACAGAACCGCAAGGGGTGCGGGGGAAGGCGGTTCTTTTATTCTGATAGAAGAGAAACTATAGAAAAGCACTTTATTATCTCTATTTTTTAGAAAGTAATTGAAACCATTGATAAAAACCGATAATTATAAAAAATACGTTTTTTAGATCTAATAATACACAATTTGACAAATAGATCTAAAAATGATATACTGTTATATGAAAAGAGGAGGTAGTTTATGCTGGATACAATGCTTTTAGATGCTGTTGATACTGCAAGATTATTGGGACTATTCAAAACATTCTGTGAAAACAATGCTGGACATGAATCTCAAAGAAAAATTAGAAATATACTTTCAATGTCGAAAAATAAACAAAATACAATTATAGAGATTTTTAGAAGAGAACAAAAAATCGAACTAAATGATGTTGAATCCGAAAGAATGTTGGAATTAGTTAAAGCATTTTTAAATAAAACATCATATAGAACTCCAATAGATAGAGAAGTAAAAGAGCGTCTACTAAATGAACAAAAACAAAAATGTGCTATTTGTAACTGCGAAATAGACATAAGAGCTCACGCAGATCACATAGTTCCATTTAAGTATGTTGGTGATTGTTTAGAAGACAATTGGCAATTACTTTGTGAACATTGCAACGAAGCAAAAAATGATAGTTTAGACTACCAAATTAAATATTTATTAAAATTATTATAGGGAGATGGTTATATGAAAAAAGTTTACTTACAAGAAGTTATTCAAGGAAATTTAAAGTGTTATTCAGGAGTTTTACCGGCAAGAGATTTAGTTAAATTGGCAACAACTAAAGAATTTAACACACCACAGGAAGCGCAAAGACCAATAGATTTAAAAAGAGTTGAAGAAATTGCAGACTTCGTTGCAACTGGAGGATCATTATCTACTTCAATAGTTATCGGAACTTGTGACAAAAACAAATTAGTTGTTCATAAAGATACAGATTCTAATATTCCTGGATTATATTATATGGAATTTCCAGAAACTAAGGAAGAATTTGAAGATTACAAAAACACTTTTGACATAATGGATGGACAACACCGTTTGTTCTCATTTTTGCCAGATAAGATTAAAATTGATGACAACACAGAGTTTGATATATCATTTGAAATGTATATTACACCTACATTAAGAGAGAGACAATTAATATTTAAAAACACAAATGAAAAACAAAAATCTGTTGCATCAAATCTTTTATTATGGTTTAGACAACAACTTGGAATGTTATCAGAAAAAGAAAAACTATATCATCCAGTTGTTGACCTATTAAATACAGAATCTTGCTCACCACTAAAAGGAAGAATCATAATGGGTTCTGAAAAAGTAACGGGTGGTTTAAAAGCAGAACAAATAATAGCTATTTTAGATAAATCAAAAATTAAATTTATTGCTGGGACAGAAATAGAAGATTCAAAAATGTTAACACTAATTTCTGAATACTTATCTGGTTGGGAAGATGCCGTTGGTTCAAAAATTGCCGATAGAGACAAAACTTTCGGTCCTCTATCAAAAATATCTGGATTTAGATTTATGATATTAATGCTACCAGCTTTTTTCGATAAAGCAAGAAACGATAGATGCCAAATAACTAAAGCGTATATTTCAAATCTATTAAAAGAATTATTCTCACAATATGGATTAGAGCCTGCGGATTTATTTAATCAAAATAGTAGTTACATAAAAGAAATGGGAATAAATCCATTCAGTGGAGAAACTCCAATCACTCTTTTAGCTACAGATTGGTCAAATAAATTAAAATCATATTCAGCAGATGAATTTGATCCACTTGCATTTTAAAAAGACATTTGATAATGTCTTTTTTTATTTCTCAGAATCTATAATCTTTTCTATTTCTATTCCAATCTTCTCAATAACTCCTACAACTAATGCATTACCCATCATAAAGTATCTTCTTTTATCTGACATTCCTGTATTAGTCCAATCATCTGGAAATCCGTTAATTCTCTCACACTCTTTTGGAGTAAGAAGTCTTAATTTTTTGGTTTTAAAATCTTCAATAACATGTGTTGTTCTACTAACTCCGCTTTCACTAGTTAACATGGTTCTAGCTGGAGCATCTAAATTATCTGGAAAAGGCATAGCACCTTCTGCATAGTAATAAGGTTCACCATTTGGTTTCACTCTTGGAATTCTTTTACCACCTTTTAAGAAAGTAAATTTTTCTATTTGAGCATCAGTTAAGAAATATTTTTCATCAACTTTTTCTTCTTCTCTCAAATTTCTTAGCGGATATACAAGTTTATAATCTGATTTAACTTTTACTGTATAGATTCCACCTTTTTTCATAATACCAGCATTGTAAAAATTACATTTAAATGTATTACTTACTTCAATTAAGTCCTTATATTCTGCAACACTCGATTGTGATATTTCTCCATAGGATTCTACTATTGGAAATTGTTGAACAAACATTCCTTTAGAGAAGATAACATCATAATCAGAGATTTTTTGCATTTGTTTATAATAGTTAGTAGATTTATGGTATGCGAAAATATATGTTCTTCTACGTTTTTGTGGTAAACCATATTCTCCGGCATTTATTACTCTCCATTGAACATCATAACCATTTTCATAAAAACTTCTTAAAATCATTCCAAAATCTCTACCTCGTTGTTTAGCGGGAGAAAGTAATAATCTATCAACATTTTCTAATAAAACAAATGGAGGTTTTTTTATTGCTAATGTTTCTTCAATTGCCCACCATAATACACCGTTTTTACCTTCAATACCTTTGCTAGTAGATAATGATTGAGCAACAGAATAATCTTGGCATGGAAAACCACCAACTAATAAAGTATGGTCTGGAATTTCATGCTTATCTACTTCAAATATATCCACATTAGAAACGTCTTTATCTCCAAACCTCATAGCATAGCAATCGTAAGCTTCCTGAGATTTAGTGGCAGGTTCCCATTGATTAGCCCATAGACATTTCCAATTACCTTTTTCTATTGTTTTTCCATCTTTTAGTTCAACATGATTAAGACCACAACGGAATCCACCGACTCCAGCAAATAATTCAACCAAAGTTTTTTTCATCATAAAACCTCCTGACATTTGTTTTAATACTATAAATATATTATAATTTATTTGAGGTAAAAGATCAACTTTTATCATTAATTATTATATAATAATAGACAAAAAAGATCAACTTATAATTATATTTTAACTTATTTTTGATGTTAAAACAAGATCGAAAGGAGTATTTTTATGAATTTTAATACTATTGATGAACTTCTTGAATATACTAAACAAATTAGAGGGAAAACATTTAAAGAGTTTGATATTAATCATATATTAACTTCAGATTCAAAAGATAAAGGGAATCTCGGAAAAATCATTGAAACTGGTTTTTATAAATATCCTAACAACAACAAAGCAGAAGCCGATTTTGCAAATCTAGGTGTAGAATTAAAAGTTAGTGGTTATGTTAAGAACAAAAATGGAACTATTTCAGCAAAAGAAAGACTAGTACTTGGAAAAATAGATTACAACAATATAATCCACGAAGAATTTAATTTTAGTAAACTTATATTTAAAAGCAAAAAGATTTTAATAATTTGGTATGAATATGACAGAGAAAAAGAATATAAAGATTTTGTAATAACAGACTTCCAATTCTATGATATGACTGGTGATTCTTTAATTATAAAAAATGATTTTGAATTGATTAAGCAAAAAGTACTAGATGGAAAGGCACACCTACTTTCAGAAGGCGATACCTCTTATTTAGGTGCTTGTACTAAAGGTGCCACAGGAAAAGACAGAACGACTCAACCTTTTTCAACAGAACTAGCTATGCCAAGAGCATATTCTTTAAAAAATTCATACATGACAGGTGTTTTAAGAAGTGTACATCTTGTTCTTGATGTAGATAATATTGAGTATAAGACAATAGAAGAATATGTATTTGCTCAAATTCAAAAATTTATTGGAAAAAGACAACTGGATATATTTGAGCAAGTAACAAGTAAAAAAATAACTGGAAAGACTCCTAAACAACTAAACAAAATGATTTCAGATGAATTAATAGGAAAGGATGAAGAATTACCTAAAAAGAATCCTTTGTTTCAAAAGGTTAACTACATTATTAAAAATCTGCCAGTTAATGAAAACGGATATCCAATTGAAAGAATGTCTTTTAGAAATTTAATTTTAAGTGAGTTTAAGGATGACTGGGAAGATTCTTTTTGGAAAAACTATTTTGAAGAAGTTACTTTGATAGTTATTTGCTATAGAGGTAATAAAGGTTCTAAAAATGGAGAAAGAATACTAGAGGGAGTCAAACAAATAACTTTCAATGAAAGTGATGTTGAGTTATTTGGAAGAACATATAATCAAGTTAAAAAAGCAATTGAAAATCATGATATTTCCTTGCTTCCACAACCAAAAAGATTTGAAGGTCAAATATTAGAAGTAGCACCTAAAGGTCAAAAAGGTGACGATGCTTATATTAATTTCTTTAAAAAGGATGTTACTAAAGTATGCTTCATGTTAGACAAAGATTTTCTATTTGCAAAACTAAATGAATCAAGCGATTAAAAGATGAATTTCATCTTTTTTGTTTAGTTTATATAAAACAAATGGGGGCAACTAACAATTGCTTTCCTTTTTTACTATAATAAGGATATACTATAATTGTAAAAAGGAAAAAAACAGTAGGGAGAAGTATAATGATTAGAATAGAAGAAAAATATAACTTTAATAGTGTAGATAAAAAAATAATAGAAGCTAATTCTATTATTGAAAGAAACATCGAAAGCATTCCTAAAGACCAAAGAGGATTTTTGTCTCAAAACATATTAAGTCAATTAAGAACGTTTGTTGAATATATTGGATTAAAAATATATTTAGAATATAATGAACTTGGTCAAACGATAGTATATGATGATCAAACAGTATCAAAATCTATGTTATTCATCAAAGGAAGAGGAAACTTAAAGTATATAGAGAGATTTCATTACTTTTTGCAAATAACAAAATCTCATTATGTTGAAAGTGATGATGGTGCAGAAAGACTAATGCTAAAATACTATAAATATCTTGTTAAATTAAAAATAACTATAAAAAGCAAATATGGAATAGGCATTCTATCGAATATTAATTTATTTCCAATTGATTTGGATAAATCATTTAGTGCCTACTACAAAGAAATAGCAAAAGTATTAGAAGAAACTGAAGGTGATAATCCTCCGAAATATAAAAGTGGAAAATATTATGTACAGAAAAACAAACCATTTTTTATTGATGAAAAAATTTATTATGAAGTTACATTAACTGTTGCAGATGACAAATCTAATAAGTATGATAGAATGCTTGCCTTTACAAAAGAAGAATTACTAGATAATTATTCTGTAAAAGTTGCAATAAAAGAAGAAAAAATAAATATATTTGGAAAACCAACCACAATTAATATTATTTATGCATGGAATACTTCAATTAGAGCATGTGAAATAATAAATATGAATAAGATAGTGGGTATTAGCAAACCGAATTATCAAGCAAATGATTCTGAATATAATAAAACAATGGAATATATGACAAAAAATAACTGTTCTTTATATGAAATAGTAACACTTGATGATAATGATTATAATGAACTAAGTCAGTCAATACATGGTAGTAACAAGTCAAGAACAATTTTTGATTTATTGGATAAATGTAGAGAATATATAAGAGGAAAATCAAAAGGTTCTAATGTTTTAAAGTATTTGTTATATACCATGAACAATCGAATTATAAAAAAACAATATTGTAATGTAAAATGTGAACTATTAAGTAATTTAAATTTAGAATATGGATGCATTCCATTTGATGATATGCCTCTAGCTTCTTCTCTAAAAGATCATAATCCAAGGCTATCAGATCTATTAGATATTTTTTCACCACTGGAAAAAGAGTATGAGATGCTTGCACGAAGAATAAAGAATAATACAGAAATAAAAAACAAATTATATACAGATACCAGTGAAATATTAGAATATGAAGATTTAGACAATCAAATAAGAAACTTTAATGAAAAATTATATTATAAACATAAAGAAATAAGAAGTCTAATAAGAGAAAATAATAACGTTTTTATACAAGGATATGAAACTGATACAATAGATATTATAAAGGAATTACAAAAATTATCAACAAAAGGCATAAAAGGATATCGCGATTCTTTTGAATACTATCTAGATAATAGTGGAAAAGAAATAGACGATTCAAAAAAGAAAGAGATATTATTGGATATGTTTGAAAATTCCAGTGTTTCTTTAGTCTATGGTGCTGCTGGAACAGGAAAGTCAACATTAATTAAACATCTTGCTGATTTTTACTCAAGTGCTAAAAAGATATGTCTTACTAATACAAATCCTGCATTAGAAAATTTAAAACGTAACATAAAAGATGCTAACACTTCATTTATGACTATTTATAGTTTTTTATCAGACTATAATACTAATACTATATGTAATATTTTGATAATAGATGAATGCAGTACTGTAAGTAATACAGATATGAAAAAAGTGCTAGAAAAGTGTGAGTTTGATGCAATACTACTTGTCGGAGATATATATCAAATCGAATCAATTTCATTTGGTAATTGGTTTACAATTGCAAAAAGAATTATTCCAGAATATGCGACACATGAACTTAATTTTACATGGAGAAGTAATGAACAGTTTTTATTAGATTTATGGGATTTGGTGAGGTCTGGAGATGATAGAATAGATGAAGCAATTACAAAGAATAATATTTCCAGTCCGTTGAATGAATCATTACTACAAAAGAGTAGTGAATCAGAAATAATTCTTTGTCTAAACTATGATGGCTTATATGGAATTAATAATATTAATAATTATATGCAAAACATTAATCCAAAAAAACCGATTACAATTGAATTGAATAGATATAAAGAAGATGATCCAATATTATTTGGAGACACAAATAGATTTCTACCAATAATATATAATAATCTTCCAGGAGTAATTAGAAAAATAGAAGAAGATGCTGATAAATATTGGTTTTCTATAGAGATTCCAAAAGTTATTAATCAACTTGATTTAAATGGTATAGATTTAGAATTAGTATCTACTGAAAAAAATCACTCAATAGTAAAGTTTTATGTAGAAAAATATAGAAATGCCGATGAAGATGAATCATCATCAAAAGCATTAGTTCCTTTTTCCTTAGCATATGCAGTGTCAATTCACAAATCACAAGGATTAGAATATGATTCTGTAAAAGTAATCATAACTAATGAAGTAGAAGAACTAATCACTCACAATATTTTCTATACTGCAATAACAAGAGCAAAAAAAGAACTAAAAATATATTGGACCCCAGAATGTCAAAATAAAATAATTGAACGAATAAAACATATTGAAAATAATAAGGATGCATCTATTATAAAAAGAAAAATAGAAGAGCAAAAATGATTCAAGAAATTAAGATTTACATAGAAGCATACTCAATCGATTGACCAAATAACAATGCGCAATTTTTTAAATGATATGGAGGTAAAGATGATATTAATTAATAATAAAGATTTTTCAAAAATTAAGATTGATGATATAGAAAAATTTTTAGATGATTATAATGATGATGAAAGTTTTTTTATAGAATTAAAAAATGATAAAGTTAGTCCAAAAGATTTAATTAAGGAAATATGCGCCTTTTCTAATACTTTTGGAGGATATGTGTTTCTCGGTGTAGAAGATAACAAAACAGTAACAGGTTGTATAGACTGGACGGAAGAAAGAATTAACAATTCAATAAGAAATCTAATGGATCCAACTCCAATATTTGATGTTAGAAAAATTACAAAGAATGAAATAAAGGTTTTTGTGATAAAAATTGAAGAAGGAACAATGCCGCCATATATAACAAATAAAGGAATTATATATGAAAGAATTTCATCAAGTTCTTTCCCTATAAAAGATAGTTTCACAGTTAATAGAATTTTAGATAAAAGAAAAGATAATATTAAAAAAATAGAAAATAAGATTTATATTGAACCTATTAGGGAACGTATTAATAATTTATGTGGATATTTGGACTTTGGTTTTTCAGTTACATTTAAGGATAGTTCTAAAGCAACACAAAAACTATTAAATGCTGATTTTAAAAAAATATCAGATATTTTAAAGGAAGCGGAAATGAAATATAGTATATCAAAAGTTGGTTATTCAATTTGTATCGCTATAGGTAATCCAAAGTGTGGAAATGAATACATTGATCAATTAGTTCCAGCAGGTCTTAATCATTTTATGGAAATATTACCTGATGGAAGTGTAAGAGGCAGAGTAGTGTTTATTGCTGACACAGATGGTAACCCTCAAAATACCATATCCTCGGGTTTGATTTCAATGATGTATAATTTTTTTAAAAAGGTCTATTATGCAATTTTTAATAATAATTATTGTTTGAATTTTATTGAAGCAAGAAAATTTGAAAAACTAACTGTTTTAAAAATATTTGAACCTAAAATAATAAGTAATCCAAAAGATGAATATTATAATAAATTTGAACCATTTTCGATTCAACATAATAATAAATATGGATCTAACACGGTTGTAAATAGTAATAGAATTCCAATGAACGAATTTTATGTCGTAGATAAAAAAGCACTTCAAGAAAGAAAAATAAAATATAATGATGAAAATTTAATTAATGAGTTATTTGGAACGTCATATTTTTTACTTGGATATATTGATAAACCCAAAATAACAGATGATGATTAAATATCAGGAATTTTATCCAATAAAGAAGAGTTGAAGTAAAGAATAGGATATATATTTTTATAAAGAATAGTGCTTTTTCTTGTGTTTTGCAAAACTAAAAGAATAAGTACGAACAATAGGCTTTCGTAATAAGATTATATAAATAAAAGAACCGCCGCGCCCCACACATATTGAGATTCTGACTTTTGATTTCCTTTTACTATTTATCAATACTTTTTAAAAAGAAGGACTATAGAAATCCTACCACTTTCGGGCGAAGCCCGCGAAATTTTTGACCTCTCGCACTCAAGGTCAAAAAAAGGTAAAGAAAGGTCTATTAAAGTATTGACATCATCTCCAAAAACAATTAAATTGAACTTACAACTTATAGAAGAGGGAGTTATAATACCATTTCTATTACTAGAGAAGGGACTAACTTGATTGAGGTCAACTCTCCAAATCCGTTCATTAGATAGATGGATATGTAATAAATTCAATGTATTAGTAAGATACAGGGGATTAGTTAAATGGTATAATAATGGTCTCCAAAAACTCTGTTGGATGCTCGATTATAGACAAGCAGATATAAAAAATAAAGACTCAAAGAATCATTTCTTTGGGTCTTTTACTTTTCTGATAATAATCTTATCTTTATAGGTTTCTACTCCGACAAAATTATGAAAATTAAATCCGAGTTTTTGTAGCCATTTTCCTTTAAGCAAAATATAAGGTTTATTAGATGAATCTTCATAAACAGATAATTTTCTAATTTTCATGAGAATCACTTGCTTGTCTATCATTTTGCATGTTGGAGATTAGTGAATGTTCGTCGTGTTTAGTTTTGGTGACATATCTACATATATTTTAG
>JAFRIU010000046.1 GCA_017432645.1 Bacilli bacterium | reverse complement strand
ATTATAGCATTTTTACAATAAAAAAGTAAGGTTTGTAAGCTTAAAATTCGGTAAAACAATAAGCAACCTTACAAATTAATTATAAAACAAATTACAAAAAATAAAAAGACTATTAACAAAAATTCTTTTGTCAACAGTCTGTAATGAAAAAGATTGTTTTAAAAGCAATCTTTTTCATTTTATCTTTTGAATACTGATAATTTCTGATATTGGAATGGTTTCATTTTCTAGCGTTATTGCTTCCTGTTTTGTTTTGGCAATAATGTATGTTTCATATGTTTTTTTTGAAGTTTTAATCCATACTTTTTGTTTTTTATTTGCTGGATTATGAAGAATATCAAAAAGGATACTTTCTATTTTTGGATTTTCTTCTTCAACAAAACATACATTCTTATTATGAGAAGGAATGATTAGATTTTCATTTTTATACATCTTTGGTAAATTCTTCATTTTTTCTCCTTTTTATATTTTATGAATTTATCACATAAAAAGACTATCTTTCTGATATAATAAAAAGGAAAGGGAGTTTTTGTATGATTCATAAAGTTCATTTTCGTATTTTTCTTTCTGTTGTTCTTTTGTCAATCATTAGTATTGTCTCTATTTCTAGTGCTTTAACTTATACATCTGCTTCTCTTGGAAACTTAGCTCTAAAGCAAGCAATGTGGTATGTTGTAGGTTGGATAGTTGTTGTCATCATAGCTCGATTAAAAAATGAATATTTATATCAACATGCTTGGTTATTATACGGACTTGGAGTGGTTCTTCTAATTCTATTACTCTTCTTCGGTACTCCAATTAATCATAGCAAATGTTGGTTTACGATTCCTGGGATTGGTAGTATTCAACCAAGTGAATTTATGAAAGTTTTTTTAATGATTGCCTTGGCAATTATGATTCATAATTTTCATAATGATTATCCTAATCCAACAGTAAAGCAAGAATTCTTCTTTTTATGTAAAAGTTTAGTTGTTTTATTTATTCCTTCTATTCTTACTTTTTTACAACCAGATACCGGTGCCGTTTTTATTTATTTAATTATTTACTTCTCCATGATTTTTATTAGTGGTCTTCGTTTTCGATGGTTTGTGATTGGTTCTTTATTAGTTGGTATTTTTATTGGTATATTTTTATATTTATACTTTCAAAAAGAAGATGTTTTCACTTCTATTTTTGGAACAAATTTTTATTATCGATTAGAAAGAGTCTTTAATTGGAGCCAGAGTTCTGGCTTACAACTAGAAAATGCAATGTCTGCGATTGGTTCTGCTGGTGCGTTGGGTCATGGATATAATCAGACTCCTATCTATTTTCCAGAATCTTCTACTGATTTTATCTTCGCTGTATTTGCGTCTAATTTTGGTTTTGCTGGAGTCATTGGTTTAATCCTTATTATTTTCTTTTTTGATATTCAGATTTTTTTACTTACAAGAAAGAAAATTTTAGATACCAATAAATATATTATAGCTGGAATTTTAGGAATGCTTGTTTTCCAACAAATTCAAAATATTGGAATGACTTTGGGACTTCTTCCTATCATGGGAATTACTCTACCGTTTGTTTCTTATGGTGGTTCTAGTCTTCTCTCTTATATGTTATTGATTGGAATCTTATATAATATATCTAATCAGAAAAAACAAAACTATCAATACCGATGAAAAAAGTTATGGTAAATCCATAACTTTTTCATATACTTCTTTTAGTTGTTTTCCAACTTGATTGATATCTCTTTCTTCTGCTACTTTTAAAGCTTCTTTCGTAAGAGATGGTAGTTGCTTTTCTAAAATCTTTCTAATTTTATCCTCAAATTCTTCCAATGTTTTTGCTTTATATACATTTTTTCCGTCTTCTAACCATTCATCAAAAACGGGAATATCTCTTATTAAGGCTGGAGTTTCACAAGCACAAGCTTCAATGATTGGGATTCCTTCTGTTTCTTCATGAGTTGGGAAAAGATACAAATCACAACCATTCATAGCCTCTACGATAAGAGATTGTTCTACATAGCCGGCAAAATGAAGATTATCTAATTGAGTATGAACTGCTTTTTTTACTTTGTTTGGAGAGAAAAATAAAGGACTGTATCCAAACCAAATGAACTTATATTGTGGCATGCGTTTTGCTAGTTCTACAAATTCTACGATACCCTTTCTTTCAATATATAATCCTACTCCAATGACTACTTTATCTTCTTCTTTTAGATGATAACGATCTCTAAATTCTTTTCTTAAGTGTTCTTTTCTTCTAAATTTTTCTAGATCAATTCCATTGGAAATAGCATAAATATCTTTTTGAATTCCATAACCTTCAAGCAAATGTTTTGAATAAGGAGTCGGTGTAATAATGACATCTCCTAGACTGTAACACTTGGTAATCCATTTACGAAAAAGTGGTGCTAGCTGTTTAGAAAAGATAAATCCATTGCGGAAATCTTCTTCTGTAGAATGGGCATGATATACAATTTTCTTTCCTTTTTTCTTTTCATTTTTCGCTAAAAAATATGACTTTAATCCATACCAATTTAAGTGGATAATATCATAACTGTCTTTAGCATTAGTAGTGTATTCCACACCTACTCTATCTAATGCAGTCATTTGATGTTTAATAGCTTTTCCTAAGCCACTTTTTCGAAAGAGTTTTTCTCCTTCGGTATACAAAAATACTTTCATTTTATCACTCCTTACTATTATTTTTTTCTTTGTATACGTCTTCCTCTGTGGGAATCGGCATTTTTATATTTTCTTCTGACATTTCTTTTAGTTTTGCTAGGGAAAGAGTATAAAGATAAGTAATAAATAGTACAAATAAAACAGTAAATATATAATAGTTTAAGAATAAGCAAATATCATAAATTCCATGCAAAATAGTAGGAACTAAGATACTAAGATAGATGTTTTTCTTTTCTAATTTTTTATTATTTTCACAATAAAACTTTTTAGCAATACTCAAATAGTATCCCATAAATACAGCATCGCACGCATGGGCTGGTACTGCCGAGATTGCTCGTAAAATAGCTGTCCGAAATTCTCCTATTTGCATAACACAGATTACATTTTCATAACAAGCAAAACCAAGAGATACGAAAACTGCATATACCGTGATGTCATATAGTTCTTCAAATTCTTTATGGTGATAGCCAATAAAGTACACCATAATCCATTTACATAATTCTTCAATCAACGCTACTCCTAAAAAGGCATAGGAAAATGTAATAACTAAACTGTTACTAGAGGGAGTAAGTGGTAAGGAAGGAAAGAGCAGTTTTAATATTGTGGATATCTCCAAAACCAAGGAGCATGAAGCAATTCCACAAATAAAAAATAGAAATAATAATTTTAAAGATTCCCTATTCTTATCCTTTTGATAGACAAAGTATAATATAGCTACAACAGGTAGGATACTCATTAATAATAGAGTGAATGCATGCATCATAAAAATCCCTCTTTCCTACTTTTCTCTAGTATAGCAGTCTTCTGAAAAAAATGCAAAAAAATAAGAACGGTATTACCCGTTCTATTATTCTTATGGTGTCCGCGAGGCGACTTGAACGCCTGACCGATCGCTTAGAAGGCTATTGCTCTATCCAGCTGAGCTACGCAGACATCTCTTGCTGACATTTAAGATTATACAACAAAAGTACTTGTAATTCAAGTACTTTTTCCTATTTCCTATGAAAGTATCGCAAGCTCTTTCCATTAACTTCCAGCATAACCATTTGGACATCATAATTATCAAAAACAGAATAAGCGATACTTTGTAGTAATTTTTCACTAGCATCTTCATTTTCTTCTAATAAGTACTCATTGAAATTTAGAAATAAAACATTTTCTATTTCTCTGTAATCTAGTAGTTCTGTATGAATATTTTCTAGACTAATTAGATCCTTGTGTGTTTTTCTTAATTCTTCTATAATAATTTCTATTTTTTCACGATCATCATTTATATATTTCGTAATGGGAACGTAATACATATTGGAATGATCTAAATAATAAATAACTACTTTTTGAATATCCTCTCTACTAGAAAGAAAGTATTCTTTATTGATTCCAAATTCTTTGGTTAGTTTTTGATATTTTTCTAACGGCTTTCCTTCTACTGAAAAAGAAACCCATTTTATTTTATCTTGTTCCAGGCAAGAATAAACAATTCCTGAGATTACTTGTTCTTCTACTTTTGGATTTAAAAACTCTTTGGAAAAGTTTAAAACCAATTCTTCTTGGTCTAGATTAAAACTTAATAGTTTTACCTCTTTTGAAAGATATCCATTTAATCCAATTGGTATTTCTTTACTATCTATTTTTAAACTTTCAATCATTTTTTCTATTTGATTTTCTTTCTTTTCTTCTATTAATATTTCTGTTTTTACAAAGTAGTTTTTGGAATTTAATAAGTAGACTGTTATGGATTGTAATCCTGTAATCTCTCCTATTTCAAAATTCGTTCTTAGTACTTTTTCCTTACTTTTACTAATCATGGGAACAGTATAGATTGTTAGAATAATAAACATACTTAATGTTGTGATTAGTATTTTTTTGATTGCTCTTCTTTTTAACATTTTCATCCCCTATTACACTGTATGATAAAACGTACTTTTTAGTACGTTTATATGGATAATTCTTTTAATTTTATTAATTCAACTACTGCACTGGCTCGACCATTTACTCCTAGTTTTTGCATAACATTAGAAATATGATTACGAACTGTTTTTTCACTGATTCTTAATTTTTTTGCAATATCTTTTGTGCTTAAATTTTCAATTAATAAATTAAAGATTTCCTTCTCTCTTGGAGTCAAAATATGATTCATTTTTATCACCTAAAGTATTTTATGAGAAAGACAATCTTTGTTGTATGCATTTGGCCTATTATTTCTTTTGAAATTTAACTGTAATATTCTTCTTTTCCTTATATTCATTTTGAATGATTCTCATGATGCGATTGGCCATGGTAGAATCGTGTTCATTAGAGACACAGACTGCTGAAATATTAGTAGCTTCTATTTTTATGAAACAATCTACATTTTGTTCCTGCTTAATCTTTTTTTCTATTTTTTCTTCTTTTCCTTGAATTTCATTTAGATATTTTAATTGTTCATATAGATTGTTTTGTTCATTTCCTGTTAATTCTTCGCTGACAAGTTGTTCCTTTAGGACTTCTAGTTTTTCCTTTCTCTCTTCTTCTAGATTTACTCTCATTGCTGTTAGGATGTTTTCTTCTTTGATTTCTTCTAATACTATTTTTTCTTCTGTCATAGATTTCATTTCTTTTAATACATCATTTGGCATAGTAACATAGTATATTCCAAGTACCAATATGAGACTGGCTAAGGTTAAGAACCATAGGTTTTGTTTACTCATTATGCCTCCTCCATTCTCTATATTGTATGAAGGAAAAAAAAGAATATTCCAAAGGAACATTCTATTTTTGTCTTTTCATTCTTTCTAGTGCTTTCATTAATCCTAACTTTCCATATGGATAGGTAAGAGATCCTTGCATATATGCAATGTATGGTTCTCTAAGTGGACCATCACAAGATAGTTCTATGGATGATCCTTGAATAAAGGATCCACTGGCCATAATTACAGGGTCTGTATATCCCGGCATGGAAGTTGGTTCTGGTAGTACATAAGAATCAATTGCGGAACCTTCTTGAATCCCTCTTACGAAGTCGATTAGTTTATCTTGGTCACGAAAAACGATATTTTGAACAATATCTGCTCTTTCTTCTTGAAATTTTGGCTCCACTTCATAACCCATCTTTTCTAATACTCTACTCGTTAAAATAGCTGTTTTTAATGCGGAAGCAACGGTACTAGGTGCCATGTAAATTCCTTGTAAGATTTGTCTGTTGATGCCTAGTGTTGGACCTACCTCACGTCCTTCTCCCGGCAAAGTTAGACGCTCTGCACATAATTCTATTAGATCATGTCTTCCTGCAATATAAGCACCATTTGGAGCAATTCCTCCTCCTAAATTCTTGATAAGAGATCCTACAATTACATCTGCTCCTACAGAGGTTGGCTCGGAAGAAGAGACGAATTCGCAATAACAATTGTCTACCATGACGATAACACCACTATCAATCTCTTTTATGAATTTAATCACTTGTCCTAGTTTTTCTAAACTGATACTTTTTCTGGTGGAGTATCCTTTACTTCTTTGGATTTCTATTACTTTTACTTGATGAGTTTCTAGATAATTTCTAATTTGATCATAATCAAAATCATCATTTAATAAATCAATTTGTCCATAGTGAACACCATAGCTTTTTAAAGAGCTTGGATTATCCTTTATTCCAATTACTTCATCTAAAGTATCATATGGTTTTCCACTAATACTAAGGAAGATATCTCCTGGACGTAAAAGGGCAAATAAGCATACCGTTAGAGCATGAGATCCTGATATAAACTGGCTTCTTACAAGAGCATCTTCTGCTCCTAAAACATCTTTAAAAACATTTTCAATCGTTTCTCTACCCCAATCATTATAACCATATCCTGTTGTCATATTAAAACAAGACTCAGAGACTCTATTTTTATGAAAACTAGATAGTACTTTTAAACTATTATATTCACAAGCCTTTTCTATTTTAGAAAACTCCGCCTGACATTCTTCTTCACATTTTGATACAAACTCAATTGTTTCATTACTAATTCCTAAAGCATTATACATATTTATTTCCTTTCTTATCCGTTGTATTTTCCGCCATCTACACGGAGTATTGAATCATTAATATAGCTTGCTTCTTCACTTGCTAAAAAAGCTACTACTTTGGCGATTTCTGCTGGCTCTGCAAATCTTTTTAAAAGTATTTTTTTCTTTTCTGCTTGAATTTGATCAATACTTAAATCCTTATTCATTGCTGTTTTTACCCATCCAGGGCAAACGCAGTTTACTGAAATAAAGGGAGCGAATTCTCTTGCAAGATTATGCGTTAGAGAAATTACTCCTGCTTTCGATGCATCATAATCACAGCTTTCTGGATAAAAAGTATCAATAGCGTTTGTGGAAGAAATATTGATGATTTTTCCTTTTTTTTGTTCTAACATGACTCGTCCAACAAACTTACTACATAAGTAAGTTCCGATTAAATTGACATCCAATACTCTTTGGAATTCCTTTAGATTTTTATCTAAAAGAAG
This sequence comes from Bacilli bacterium, assembly GCA_017432645.1. Lineage (GTDB taxonomy): Bacteria > Bacillota_I > Bacilli_A > RF39 > UBA660 > UBA3789. The sequence goes on along the minus strand of JAFRIU010000046.1, from coordinate 19,392 downwards.
ACTGTCTCTGGAAACACCAGCATTATTCACTAGAATATCGATTCCTCCAAAAGTATCTGTAATCTTATTTACCATTTTTTCTACTTCTTCTTCTTTCGAAACATCACAAGGGTATGCTAGAGCTTCTACCTCATAGGTATCTTTTATATATTCCGCCAATGTTTCTGCTTCTTCTTTATGATGACAATAGTTAATTACTACTGAAAAGCCTTTTTTGGCAAATTCTTCTACGCAACTTGCACCAATTCCTCTATTTCCTCCGGTTACTAAAGCGACCATTTTCTTCATATTATTCACTTCCCATATTCTTATTTAAAAAATGTATCATTTCTTCTGCTTTTTGATTCATTACCATGGAATCTAATTGTCCATCTTTTATATACAGCAATGCTGGCGGGACAATGTCATCTTTTTCGATATCTAACTGATTTAATAATCGTTGATAACTACTATCCTTATCTTTATTTACTTTGGAATAATCTATTTTTCCTTGTATACTTTCTTCCCATCTTTTACATTCATTGCAATCATTTTGTGTAATCAGAATATATGTAGTTTCTTCTCTTTTTATTTTTTTCATGATTCCTGTATCATGAGGATATATTTTCTGATAAAGAAATAAGAAAAAGGGAATAAAAAGGACAAGACAAATTAAAATACCTGTCAAAAATCGATTCCTTAATTTTATAAATTCTGGATCTTCCATTCAATTCCTCTACTTTCTTTCTTATTTTACAATAAATTTGATAAAAAGAAAATAATATGAGAAAAGACGTCAATTGCTTGACGTTTTTTCTTTATTATACTTTTTCTACTTTTAAGTAAACTTCTTCTTCATTTAATTCATATTTATCTTTTAGATTCTTATCTAAAATTAGATTATCTCCTAATACTTCTCCCATGATGTAATCTTTGTATAATTCTAACATCTTATCTATTTTTTCGCTTCCGTTATAATATACATTGATATGATCTGTAATAACAAAATCAGCTTCTTTTCTTAGAGATTGTACTTTCCTTACAAATTCTCTTGCTAGCCCTTCTAGAATTAATTCTTCTGTTAATTCTGTATCTAAGACAACAATTGTTTTGTTATTGCTAGTAGAAGCATACCCTTCTTTTTGCTTAATAGAAATCAATGTATTTTCTCTATTTAATTCAAAATCTTCTCCTGATAATTTTACAGTTAATCCAGATTCTGATATTTTCATTCTATCGGCTGTTGTTAGATGAGCAATCACTTCTTGTAGTTCTTTGATTTTTGGTCCTAACTCTTTACCAAGTACTTGGAAATTTGGTTTTACGACATATTCTAGATATTCTGTCATATCTTCTTTGAATTCAATTTCTTTCACATTTAATTCTTCTTGAATAATTGGTAATAAATCTCCAATTGTTTTTTGATCTTCTTTTGGTAGAATAAGACTTCTAATTGGTTGACGTACTTTGATGTTTACTTCTTCTCTAGCAAATCTACCTAATGAACAAATATCTCTTACTAAATCCATTCTTTCTTCAATTTTTTCTTCCAATAGATCTTTATTTTCTACAGGAAAATCAGCTAGATGAACAGATTCTTCTTTAGTTAAATTTTGATAAATTTCTTCTGTTAAGAAAGGAGTAATTGGAGCACAAATCTTACATAAAGCTACTAATACTTCATAAGTAGTTAAATAAACTGCTTTTTTGCTTTCGGTAAGTTTGGAATCCCAGAATCTACGTCTGTTGCTTCTAATATACCAGTTGGATAAATCATCATTTAGGAATGGAACAACTAATTTCGTTACTCTATTTAAGTCATATTCTTGATATGCAGTATTTACTTCTTTGATTAGCTTGTTTAATTTAGAAAGTAACCATCTATCCGTTAAATCTCTTTCTTTTTCTGGAATACTATATTTTGTTGGATCAATTTTATCAGCATTTGCGTACATCTCAAAGAAAGAGTATGCATTTTTGAATGTAGAAGTAAATTTAGAATATACTTCTTTTACTCCTTCTTCACTAAAGCGCAATGGAGTCCATACTGGTGATACATAACACATGTAGAAACGAATTGTGTCTGCTCCATATTTTTTCATAATTTCTATTGGATCAATAATATTTCCTAAAGACTTAGACATTTTTTTACCGTTAGCATCTAACATCATATCGTTTACCACAACATTTTTAAAACTAGATTCTCCAGATAGAATAGTAGAAATTACTAATAAAACGTAGAACCATCCTCTTGTTTGGTCAACTCCTTCGGCAATGAAATCAGCAGGAAATTGATCTTCAAATTTTTCTTTATTTTCAAATGGATAATGCCATTGTGCATAAGGCATAGCACCACTATCAAACCAAACATCCATGACATCTTTTACACGAGTCATTACACTACCACATTCCCTACAAGTCAAATGTAGTTCATCTACATATGGACGATGTAATTCTATTTGGTATACATCTACATTTTCTTTTACTTTTTCTTGCAATTCTTGTCTAGATCCAATTACTTCACGATGTCCACAAGAACATTCCCAGATTGGCATTGGACATCCCCAATAACGATTTCTAGAAATTCCCCAGTCTACCATATTCTCTAGCCAATTTGTAAATCTTTTTTCACCAATATAGTCTGGATACCAATTGATTTTTTCATTGGCTTTTATAATCTTATCTTTATAAGCAGTTGTCTCAATATACCAAGCTGGCTTTGGATAAGATATTAGTGGACTCTTACATCTCCAACAATGTGGATAATCATGCGTAATTTTTAATTTCTTAAATAATTTATCTTGTTCTTTTAACCATTTAATGATATCTAATTCTAGTTCTTTATCGGTGACTAATCTACCTTGCCAAGGTCCTTCTGTATAACAGCCATCTGGTCCTACTGGATTGGTAAATCCCACTCCGTTCTCACGACAAACACGATTATCATCTGCACCATATGCAGGAGCAATGTGAACGATTCCTGTACCATCTTCTGCTGTTACATAATGATCGGCCATGACTTCAAAGCATTTTCCTTCTACTTTTACAAAAGGCATTAATTGTTCATACTTCATTCCAACTAAATCCGTACCTTTGTAAGTTTCTAATACTTCTGCTTCTTCTCCTACTACCTTGTCTTTTAAAGATTCTGCTAAAATAAATTGATATCCTTGAGATAATACTTTCACGTAAGTAAGGTCTGGATTAACGCAAAGACCAACATTAGCAATTAAAGTCCATGGCGTGGTTGTCCAAACTAAGAAATAGACGTCTTCATCTTTCTTTTTGAATGGTAAAATTAAGGAATTTACCGAATCTTCCTCATATCCTTGAGATACTTCGTTAGCGGACAATTCTGTTCCACATCTTGGACAATACCACAACACTTTATTTCCATAATAAAGAAGTCCTTTCTTGTCCATCTCTTTGATAATCCACCATTCAGATTCAATGTAATCATTTTCACAAGTAACATATGGATGATCACAATCAATGAATTGTCCCATCATATCCGTTACTCTTTTTACTTCATCAATATTAGATGCCGTTTCTTTGTTACACTCTTTACAGAAAGATTCGATACCAAATTGTTCAATATCGCTTTTCTTTTCAAAACCTAATTTCTTTTCTACATTTACTTCTATTGGCAATCCATGTGTATCTAATCCTATTTTTCTTTCTACACGGTAACCTTGCATGGTTTTATATTTACAGAAAGCATCTTTGATTGTCTTTGCAAAAACATGATGAATTCCTGGTTTCGCATTGGCATAAATTGGTCCATCATAGAATACCCATTTTTCTTTTCCTTTTCTGTTTTCTATACAACGAGATAAAATATCCATCTTCTTCCACTTTTCAACGATAGATTCTTCTACTTTATTTACCTCTCTATTATCTAATGCTTTAAATTTCATAATCTCACTCCTAACTTGTCAAAACATATGCGTAATACGTAATAAATAATATAATAAAGATGATTCCTTCTTTTTTACTAATTTTATAATCATTAAAGGAAGCCATAAATAATAAGATAGCTGATACAATCATAGCTATTAAATCAATATAACTGAAAGTTACTGGGCCGGTTCCTCCTAAAATTGTCGCAGATAGGCCAATAACTCCTCCTATATTTAGAATGTTACTACCTACTATATTTCCAATTACTAAATCATATTCTCCATTTTTTACAGAAGCAATTCCGGTTACTAGTTCTGGTAGACTAGTTCCTAATGCTAAAATAGTTAACGATATCATTCTTTCGCTTACCTGTAATATTTGCGCAATCTTAACGGCTGCATCTACTACTAAGTGACTTCCACAAATAACTCCTATTAATCCTATCGTGATAAAAAGAAGGCATTTTTTTAATGGTGGTATTTCCTCTGTTTCTGGGTAATCTTCTTTATTTTGAAACATTGTAATTAAATAGTAAACAAATACCAAAAAGAATAATAGTAAAATCATACCGTCTACTCTGGTAATCATATTCATTTTTTGACTGTTTAGTAGATTATCTGATAATAGGATTCCTAGTAATATAGAGACAATCATAACAATTGGTAATTCTCTTTTTACTACTGGTATTTGGACAACCAAAGGATGAATGATTGCACAGCATCCTAATATTAAAAAGACATTCAGTGTGTTGCCTCCAATAATGTTTCCTAGAGCGATGTCTCCACTACCCATCATAATAGATTTCATACAAACCGCCAATTCCGGCATACTGGTCCCAAAAGCGACGATGGTTAGACCAATCAGTATCTTAGGCACCTTAAATCTTTCTGCTAGTCCACTAGATCCTTTTACTAGGATATCTGCTCCTTTAATTAGTATAACAAAGCCAAGTAGTAATAAAACTGTATTGATTATCATATTCTTCCTCCTTTTTCTTCCAAAGAAGAAACTATTCTTCCATAAGGACGAATAGTTCGTGGTACCACCTTAATTTATAAACTTCTGTTTATCTCAAAACTATAACGCGTTACCGAATTTATCTTATCCATAAACCACACTTGAAAGTGATCCAAATATTTTCTCTTAACTTGCTTCCACCAAATGCAAGCTCTCTATATAATTGAAAATATTCCGTCTTTCGCACTTGTTTTCAGAAGCTAATATAACATAATTTGCTTTTTATGACAACACTTTTAAAAGAAATCTTCATCAGATTCTTCTTTTTCTTCTTTTTTCTTTGCACCAGTCTTGCTAGCGTCTTCACTGATTTGACCTTCTACGTTAACATTATTAGGTGTACATAGGAAAATTCCGCCACCTAGCTTTTGTAGATCTCCACCAATGGCATAAATCGTTCCATATAAAAAGTCAACGATTCTTTTTGCTTGATCTGGAGTTACTCTTTTTAAATTGACTACTACTGCACTTCTATTTTTTAAATAGTCGGCGATTTGTTGACTCTCAGAGTAAGCACGTGGCTCTAGTAACATCATTTTGGATCCTGCAACACCATTTTTAGCATGAAATTCTTCTCTAGAAGTTGTGTAATATGCTTCATCTTTTGCCTCTTCTGCAGAAATGTTATTATCCTCTCCTCCGAAAAAACCTTTTAATTTATCTTTCATAATAATCGTCCTCCGTCATTATCATAGTTATACTTTTTACTATAAATGTATTTTACCACAAAAACTTAAAAAGAAAAAGAAGAATTTCTGTAAAGTTGTCTATTTGACAATGTTCTTCTTTTTCTAATACTTTTTTTATGAAACTTTGATTCCCAATTCTTCTAATTGGTATGGTTCTAGCTCACTAGGAGAACCCATCATTAAATCTTGACCAGAAGCGCTTGGTGGGAATGCTTGTACTTCACGTAAGTTTTGTTCATCTTGAATAAGCATTAAGATTCTATCAATTCCAGGAGCCATACCACCATGTGGTGGACATCCATATTTAAAGGCTGTAAAGATTGATTTAAACTTATTCTCTACATAGTCTCTATTATAACCAACAATTTCAAATCCTTTAGCAAGTAAGTCTAGGTCATGATTCCTGATAGCACCAGATGCCATTTCATTTCCATTACAAACAAAGTCATATTGATAAGCTAGAATATCTTCTAGATTTCCTTCATAAGCTTTTGCTCCTCCATGAGGCATACTGAATGGATTATGACAGAAATCCCATTTTTGATTGGCTTCGTCATATTCAAACATTGGGAAGTCATTAACAATGCACATTTCTAGACGATTTTTGTCAGCTAAATCTAGGTCAGCAGCTACTTTTACTCTTAGTACTCCTAAAGCTGTTTTGACAATTTTTCTTTCACCAGAAATGATTAAAACCAAGTCATTATTTTCAACTTTTAATTGTTCTTTTACTGCTTCTATTTCTTTTTCTGATAAAACTTTAGCAAGACTACCTGTTACTTCTTCATTATACTTTAAGAAAGCTAATCCAGAAGCCTGTCTTTTTTTAACAAGATCTGTTAACTCATCCATATTCTTACGAGAATACTTATCTGCAGCATTTTTTACAACGATAGCATTGATGATTCCTTTTTCTTCGATGACCTTTTTAAAAACGCTAAACTCTGTATCTTGGAAAAGATTCGTGATATCTTGAATTAACATTTCATAACGTAGATCTGGTTTATCCGTACCATAGTTATCGATGGCTTCTTTATAAGATAATCTTCTAAATGGTTTTGGACTTACTTTTTTATTGGAGAAAGTACTAAATACATCATAGAAAATATCTTCACCTACTGCCAAAACATCATCTTCTTCTACAAATGACATTTCAAGGTCTAACTGGTAAAACTCTAATGTTCTATCTGCTCTTGGATCTTCATCTCTGAAACATGGTGCTACTTGGAAGTATTTTTCAAGTCCACCAACCATTAATAGTTCCTTATAAATCTGTGGAGCCTGAGGTAGGGCATAGAATTTTCCTTTGAAGTTTCTAGATGGAACGACAAAGTCTCTAGCTCCCTCTGGTGAGGATGCCGTTAAAATTGGAGTTTGGATTTCAATGAAACCTAAATCATACATCTTATTACGGATAAAATGTAAAACATCATTTCTAAGTAATAAATTATTCTTCAATTTATTTCTTCTGATATCCAAATATCTGTATTTTAATCTTGTATCTTCTAGAGCTGTTGTATCATCGACTATTTCAAAAGGAATATCTTCTGATGTAGCAAGTAATTCCAATTCTTTTACGTTTACTTCCACTTCTCCTGTTGGAATATTTTTATTTTTACTTTCTCTTTCTACAATCTCTCCTACTACTCTAATGACAGATTCATTTTTGAAAGAAGAAGCCAAATCATAGAAATCCTGTCCTGGTCTAATTACAATTTGTATGATTCCACTCTTGTCGCGTAGATCAATAAAGATTAGCCCACCTAGATTTCTTTTTCTTTGAACCCATCCGTATAATTCTACTTCTTCTCCTACATTTTCTATTTTGAATTCTCCATTATTATATTTTTTCATTCTTTTCCTCCCTAACAAGTGCAATTACTTCCACAAGTGCACTCTTCGCCAGCCTTGCAATGACATTCTTCTTCGCAGTTGCAGTCACTTCCGCAAGTACATTCTTCTCCTTCTTTGCAATGGCATTCTTCTTCACAGTTACAATTGCTTCCGCAAGTGCATTCTTTTCCTTCTTTACAATGACATTCTTCCATGTCTTCCTCCTCTTCTCCTAAATGTTCATCTAAATAGTAGATTAAAACATCTAAGCTAATGATTTCTTCTTCTTTGGTCTTATTATTCTTTATCTTTACTTCATTATTATTTAAATCTTCACTATTTAAAACACAAGTAAATTTGGCATTTAATCGATCTGCTTGTTTAAACTGACCTTTTAAAGATCTACCGGTATATTCTGTATCTACAATGAATCCGGCTAAACGCAATTCTTGCATCAAATAGGCAGCATATTTTTTCTCATCTTCATTTACATACATTAAAAATAGATCGATATTTTCTGTAATTGGTAGTTTTACTTTCTCTAATTCTAAAGCCATAACTAATCTTCCAATTCCTGAAGCAAAACCAACACAAGGAGTCTCTGGTCCATCTAATTGACTTACTAGTCCATTATATCTTCCGCCTGCACCGATAACATTATTGGCACCAAAACCTTCTACTTTTGCTTCGATTTCGAATACTGTGTGGTTATAATAATCTAGTCCTCGCACAATATTAGGATTAATTTCGTATGGAATTTGCATGATATCCAAATATTCTTGTACTTTTTCAAAACGATCTCTACTCTCTTCATTTAGAAAATCTAGTGTTTTAGGAGCATTTTTTAATATCTCATTTTCTTGATCTACTTTGCAATCTAGAATTCTTAGAGGATTCTTTTCTAATCTTTCTTGACAATCTTCACAAAAATCTTTGATATGTGGTTTCAAATATTGAATTAATTCTTCCCGATATCTTATGCGAGATTCATTATCTCCTAATGTATTAATATTTACTTTTAGTTCTTTTAGCCCTAGCATTTTATAAAGATTTACTGCTGCACTAATGATTTCTGCATCACTAAGAGGATCATCACTTCCTAGGATTTCCATGCCGAATTGAGTAAGTTCTCTATCCCTTCCACTTTGTGGTCTTTCATAACGATACATCGTTCCGTTATAGTATACTTTTACTGGTTGAGTAGCATCTCCGTACATTTTATTTTCAATGTAACTTCTTACCACTCCAGCGGTTCCTTCTGGGCGTAGAGTAATATCTCTTCCACCTTTATCTTGGAAATCATAACTTTCTTTTGTTACGATATCGGTCGTATCTCCAATTCCACGGTGAAATAATTCTGTTGCTTCTATAATTGGGGTACGAATGTAGGTATAATTATACTTTTCCATTACCGTATCAATTATCGTATCTACATATTTCCATATTTTTGCTTCTCTTCCGTAAATGTCGTGACATCCTTTTTGTCTTTGAATCATTTTATTCCTCCTTTAATAAAAAAAAGTAGCACTCCAAAGGGCGATAAAATCGCGGTGCCACCTTTATTTTTTCTTATTAACTGATAACGTAGTTACACGCTTTTTCGTAATGGGATGTCTTCCTTTTCTTTTCCTTAAGCATTTTCATCGACCATGCTCTTTCTAAAAAGTTCTAAAAAAGTACTCTTTCCCTAAAAGACATTTTTATTATAAAACAAATTTATTTTTTAAACAATTATTTTTTAACAACTTGTCGTTCTTTTTGTATCATTTTCCCTCTGAAATTTAGTTTCTTATTTTAGCATAAAAGCAAGAGAAAGTAAAGAACTACATCTTTACTTTCTTATTTTTCTAATAAAATGGTAATCGGTCCTATATTGGTAATAGAGACAATCATATGTTCTCCGAAAACACCTGTTTCTACCGGAACATATTTTCTTAATTCTTCATTGAATAAATCATATAGTTTTATAGCTTTATCTCCACTCATAGCATTGATATAGCTTGGTCTATTTCCTTTTGAACTATCTGCATATAAAGTGAATTGTGAAATAGATAATATGCTACCTCCGTAATCTAAGATGCTTTTATTCATAACATCATTTTCATCTGGAAAAATTCTTAAATTGACTACTTTTTTGGCTAGATATTCAATTTGTTCCATACCATCTGTTTCAGTAAATCCAACAAATAAAACTAATCCGTTTTCTATTTTGCCAGTTGTTTTCTCTTGTACAGAGACTTGACTTTCCCCACTCCGTTGAACTAGTACTCTCATTGAATTTCCCTTTCTACTTTTTCAATATAATGATTTTTATTCAAAGATAATATTATTTTTTCTAATTGCTCTAGATTACTTACATAACAACTTAATTCATATGTAATTGTTCTTTCTTTGTTTAGAACCTTAATTCCTTCTACTGCAATACTCATTCCTGAAATGGTCTGAATGATATCAAGCATATGGTTTTCTTCATTTTTGCCATAGATTAACAAATTCGTCAAATAGTGTTTATTTTGATTCTGATTCCAAGATACTTCTAAGGTACGATCTTCTAGCATTTCTACATTATGGCAATTGATTCTATGAATAGTAATTCCATTTCCTTTAGTAATATAGCCAATAATTTCATCTCCATATACAGGATGGCAACAATTAGCTAGATTAACTTTTACTTTATCAATTCCATTAACGATAATATCTGTATCTTTTACTTCTGTAATTGGTTTATTTGTCTTTGGTACTGGCTCCTCTTCTTGTTTATCAATAATATTAATTACACCATTTGGTGTTAGTTTCCCATTTCCTACAGACAAATAAACATCATCTATAGTATCTAATTTTAAATTCGCACATATTTTCTTACTGTTTTCTTCTGTAAAGAAATCTGCAAAGGCAATTTTCCTTTTACGAAGTTGATGCTCTATCATGTATTTACCTTGTTCTTGGTAAATCTCTTTATCATTCTTTGTGAAGAATCCTTTGATTTTATTACGAATGGTTGGACTCTTTACCATATGAATCCATTCCTTAGAAGGAGTAGCATTCTTATTGGTATTAATCTTTACAATATCTCCGTCTTGTAATTCATAATCTAGTGGAACAATTCCATTATTGACGATAGCTCCTACTGTTGTTTCTCCAATTTTACTATGAATCTTGTAGGCAAAATCTAGTGGAGTGGCACCTCTTGGTAGTTCGATTACATCTCCTTTTGGAGTAAAGCAATAAATACTATTATTTAATACTTCTTCTTGAATTCCACTAACAAATTCTTCATTACTCATCTTTTCATGGCTTAGATCCATAATAGATTTAAAAAATTGTAATTTTTGTTCTGTTGTTGTCTGAAGATTCGCAGCACTTTTACTACTTCCATTTTCTTTATATGACCAGTGAGATGCGATTCCGTTTTCTGCAATTTCATCCATCTCATAGGTACGTAACTGAATTTCAAATAAATATCCATCTATTCCAAAAACAGTTGTATGAAGAGATTGATACATATTTGGTTTTGGCATGGCAATATAGTCTTTAAACCGATTAGGTAATGGTCTAAATTTAGAGTGAATCAAACCCAAGGCAAGATAGCACTCTTGTTCTGTTTTGACTAGAATTCTTAGAGCTAATAAATCATAAATATCGCTGAACTTTCTGCCCTTATCTAGTTTATTAAAAATACTATAGATACTCTTGGCTCTCCCTTTGATTTCATGAGCAATATGATGCTCTGTTAATAAGGAAGAAACTTCTTCTTGCATATCATATACAGTCTTATCTCTTTCAAGTTTTGTTTTATTTAGTTTCTCAGCGATATCATAGAATACATCTGGTTTTAAATAACGAAGTGCAAGATCTTCTAATTCACTTTTTATTTTATGGATACCTAAATGGTGTGCAATAGGAACTAGAATATCTAAAGCTTCATGTGCTTTTACTTTTTGCCTTTCTTCTGGTAAGGCCCAAAGAGTTCTCATATTATGGAGACAATCCGCTAATTTTACGATAATGACACGTACATCCTGACTCATTCCAACAACGATTTTCTTATAGTAATCTATTAGATAATCATTTTCCGTAGAAAAGTGAATTTTACTAAGTTTGGTTACTCCAATTACTAGACGTGTGATATCTTCTCCAAATTGTTTTTCAATTTCTTCTTCTGTACAATCCGTTTCACATAATACATCATGTAAAAGTCCTGCACAAATTGTTTCATAGTCTGCATAGATTGAAACCAAGATGAAGGCTACGTGTAGCGGATGCTCAATATAGTCTTCTCCTGTTTTTCTTACTTGACCTTTATGCTTTTCTTTGGCAAATTCGTAGGCCTTTCCAATTATTTGAATCTGTTCTTCTGATTCAATATAATTTTTTGTTTTTGCAAGGAGTTCTTCAATTGTTATTTCTTCTTTTACTTTCGACAAAGAATTCATCCCCTCTTCTTTTTTAATTAATACCTTCTATTTTCTTTTCTTCTAATTCTTCCTTGTATGCTTTTTTAGGTTTTTCTGCTTTACCTAAATTTTTCTTTTCTAAAGCCATAAAGATAATGGCTGCAATGAAGATAGAAGAATAAGTTCCTGCTAAAAGTCCAAATAGCATAGCTATATTAAAGCTAAAGATTCCTCTAGATCCTAATAGTAACAATATAATGACTGGCAATAGTGTTGTAATCGTTGTGTAGATTGTTCTTGTGAATGTTTCTTGCATACTTTGATTGCAAAGTTCTTCTAATTTTTCTGCTGTCATTATTTTTTCTTTTTTAAGCTCTAAGTTTTCACGAATTCTATCGAAAGAAACAATAGTATCATTGATAGAATATCCAATAATCGCAAGTATCGCAGCGATAAACATTGGACTTACTTCTAGGCGGAAAATAGCAAACAAACTAAACATGATTGCGATATCATGGAATAAGGCTGCTACTCCTCCTATGGCATAACTAAATTTAAAGCGAATAGAAATATATAAAATAATAACTCCTAACGCAACTAATACGGATAAAGCTGCATTTTTAATTAGTTCTCTTTGAACAACATTCGTAACAACTCCAACGTTTACTTTGGCATCATACTTATCTTCAAAGTATTGATTAACCTCATCTACTTGATCCCCATTTAATGTTTTATTCAGACGAATGTTTACTTCACTGTCCGTAATTTGAATTTCATGAGCTTTATAGTTCCATGTGTTTAAGTCTTCTTTTAATTTCTTCTTTGTTATTTTTTTATCACTCATAATAGTGATAGAAGTACCAGATTGATAATCAATTCCTAATTTCAAGCCAGAAGTAAATGTTATGATGCATCCTGCTATAATAATCAATATAGAAAGACATAGGGCAATTCTTTTATGTTTAAAGAAGTTTACCTTTGCGAAAGTATTTGGTTTTGCTTCTTCATTTATACTTAAATCTGGAATATCTTCTTTCTTTACGTGGATAAATAGATTCACTTTATCTGTGAAGTAATCCGTTTGAATAAATATCTTTAGTAGTAATCTTGTTAAGAACACCATTGTGAACATCGTAACAAAGACAGTGATGATTAACATGGTAGCAAATCCTTTGATACTAGATTCTCCAAAGAAGAACATAGTCATTGCTACAATAAACGTAGTAATATTGGAATCTATAATAGCACTGAAACTTGCTTTTGATCCTTCTTTAAAGGCATTAGGTAGACTTTTTCCTTTTCTTAATTCTTCACGAATTCTAGCAAATGTAATAACGGTAGAGTCTACTGCCATTCCAATTCCTAAAAGTAATGCAGCTATTCCAGGCAATGTTAAAACTCCACCTACTACCCAAAATACACTGAATACTAGGAATGAATAAATAAACATAGAGCAGCTTGCAATAAAGCCTGCAAAATGATAGATGATTATTAATAAAATCATAATTGCTAAAATAGCGATTATTCCTGCTGTTAAAGTAGTTCTTAAAGTTTGATTTCCAAAAGATGCTCCTACTGTAGAAGAAGATATTTCTGTAAGTTTGCTTGGTAGAGATCCACTATTAATTAAATCCACTAAATTTTTTACTTCTTCTAAAGTAAAGTTTCCTTGAATGATGACATCACTTGCAAAACCTTGAGATACTTTCGCAGCACTTAAACAGTTAGAGCCTGTTGTTCCACAAGAGCTTCCTTCTTTGGCATAACTATCTGTCATTTGATTATAATCTAGCCAGATGACAATATAATTATTATCTCTTTTGCTGACCTCATTGGTTACTTCATAAAATTTTGTTTTATCTTTTACAGATAATGCTACGGCTGGATTTCCAGCAGAGTCTTGTCCAACCTTTGCTTTTCCTGCTTTTAATACTTCACTTGTCATTAATAGATTATCTTCGGTATCACGAAAAGATAATGTTGCGACAGTAGATAACTGATTTCTAGCTTCTTCTGGATTTTTTACTCCTGCTAGTTTTACACGAATCTTATCTGTTCCTTCAATGATAATTTCTGGTTCACTAACTCCTAAACTATCAATTCTTTTACTTAGTGTCTTATAAGTCGCTGTTATTTTTTCATTGGTCATTTTTGAACCATCTATAGAGGATGCTTTGTATAGAATTTCGAATCCTCCCTGTAAATCTAATCCAAATTTTAAATTCTTAAAAAGTGGGATAAATAAGAAGCCCATTGCTACTACCACTAGAATTAAAATAAGAGATTTTCCTACAACCCTTTTCTTTCCTTTTTCCATACTTTTTGCCATTTTTTTCACCTCTTCAAATTTTTAGAAAGAAATCTCTTTCAAACCAATATTATTATACCGGATTCTATTCAAAAAGAAAAGAAAAGAATGTCTTTCTTTTCTTTCTTATCTTTTGGCTCTCGGAAAGCTATGATAATATACTTCTTTTAAACGATCTGTAGTGACATGAGTATATACTTGAGTTGCTTTAATACTTTCATGTCCTAAAAGTTTTTGTACAGTTAATAAATCACATCCTGCATTTAATAAGTGGGTTGCAAAACTATGACGAATCATATGAGGAGAAATCTTTTTATTCAAACTAGTTTTTTGGATCAACTGATCTAAAATGTAACGAACTCCTCTTTCTGTTAAAACTCCTCCATTTTGATTGAGAAATAAGTACTCACTTTCCTCTTTATTTAATGTTAGATACCCATCTTCTAAGTACTGATTTAGGGCATCTTCACAGTATTCTCCATATGTTACATAACGTTCTTTATTCCCTTTTCCTAGAATTAGAATTGCTCTATTAGCTTTATCAATATCCTTAATTTTGATGTTTACTAATTCTCCTACTCGTACTCCTGTTGCATATAACATCTCTAATAGTAAACAATCTCTTTGTCCTACTGCTGTTTTAGAATCTGGAACTTGAAATAATTCTTCTAATTCATTGTATTCAAAATAACGTGGTAATTTTTTACTTTTTTTTGGACCATTTACTAGGGAAAACATATTTGTTTGAACCAGTTTTTCATTAGCCAAATAATTATAGAATCCTCTTAAGGAACTTAATTTACGATTGATGGATGCATTATCATCCTTCTTCTCATCTTTTAGATACATTAAATAGAAGCGAATATCACTATATTCAATTTCTTTAAAATCTAGTTCCTGACTATGAATAAAATCTAAATATTCTAAAATATCGTGTTCATAATTGATGATGGTGTAATCTGCATAATTCTTTTGATATTTTAAATATTCTAAATATTCTTCTAATTCCTTACATTTGTTTTCTTTTTTGGTATCCATAATCAGATCCCTCTTTTCTTTCTTCTAAAAGATCAAAAAACGAAGGTTGTAGTGCATTATCATTAGTTAATATCCATAATTTATCTATCCATTTAAGACGTTCTTTTTTCTCTTCTATATAAGTGTCCTGATTTTCTTGAAATCTTGTAATACTTTCCACAATATTTCTTAATAATGGATAGGATTTTCTTACCCATCCACCATCTTTATATTTTACAAATGAGCAATCTTCAAACCTTTTCTCATAGAAATAACGAATAAATTTTGGATATAAGTTTGTATCTTTGTACATGACCATATCATAAAAGGTAGGATTTTCCTTCATTTTCTGACAGAATTCATTCAATAATTGGTTTGCATCTTGTTCAAAAGAGTTTTTAACTAAAGACTTTCTAGCTATAGGACGAATTCTTTTGTCTTTATCATATAAAACTTCCCATAATTGTAATTGTTTATCTATGGTTTGGTATACGATAAAGAAATCATTATTTAAGGACTTTACTTTTTGACGTTGATATAAAGCACTAGATAGTGCAGTTTTTTGCTTAAAACTTGTTGTATATAAATCTATTTCTTCTAGAGATGTTGTTTCATTATCTAGAAAAACTCTTTCTATATTATTGGTATTTCGATCTCTTGCTACTAAGAAACATGTATTTCCTTTTTTCATAATCAAACACCCCTTAGTTACTTGTATTGTAGCAAAAAAAGCAAAAAAAAGGAAGATTAGTCTTCTTGATATTCACAAGAAGAACACTTTATCTTTCCTTTTTTTTCTGTTAACATTTCTCCACAAGATGGACATTTTCTATCAATTGGTTTATCCCAATAAGCTGTTTTACATTTTGGATAATGATTGCAGCCATAGAAAATTTTTCCTTTGTGGCTTTTTCTTTCTATGATTTTTCCATCACAATTTGGACAATCACATATTTCTACCGTTTTTGTCTCTTCTTTTTTGATGTATTTGCATTCTGGATAATTACTGCAAGCTACGAATTCACCATATTTACCTTTTCTTTTTACTAGAGGACTTCCGCACTCAGGACAAATTTCTCCTGTTTCTTCTGGTGCTTTTTTCTCCATATCTGTAAAAGCATTTTTAATTCTTGGTTCAAATAAGTTCCAAAAATTAGATAATACTTCTACAGAAATCATTTGTCCTTCTGCAATTTCATCTAACTCTTTTTCCATAGCACTTGTATACTCTACATTGATTAAGTCACTGAAGAATTCTTGTAATTTATCAGTTGTGTCAATTCCCATAGTTGTTGGCTTAAATTTTTTATCTTCCATTGTCACATAGTCACGGGACTTTATCGTATCAATAATGGTTGCATAAGTAGAAGGCCTTCCTATTCCTAACTCTTCCATTTCTTTTATTAATTTCGCTTCCGTGTAACGTGATGGTGGTTGTGTAAAATGCTGAGTAGATTCTACATTCGTTGTGGTGCATACTTCTTTTTCTCCGATTTCTGGTAGAATCTTATCTTCATTTCCTTCATAATCTTTATATACTTTTAAATAACCATCAAAAAGCAATACACTACCAGTTGTTTTAAACTTGTAATCATGATTGTCAAAAATAATGGTTGTCTGATTGACTGTTGCATCTGCCATTAAGCTAGCTAATGTCCTTTTATAGATTAAACTGTATAATTTGAATTCATCTCCACTTAAATGCTGTTTAATTTTTGTTGGTTCTCTTAAAACGCTAGTTGGTCGAATGGCTTCATGCGCATCTTGAACATTTTCATTTTTCTTGGCTTGCTTGATATAACCAATATATTGTTTTCCATAATTCTCTTCGATGTACTTCATAGCTGGCTTTATAAAATCATTAGAAAGACGAATAGAATCTGTTCTCATGTAAGTAATTAAACCAACTGTTTCATTTCCTAAATCAATACCTTCATATAATTTTTGAGCAACACTCATTGTTTTCTTTGCAGGGAATCCTAATTTGATAGAAGCTTCTTGCTGCAAAGTAGAAGTAATAAATGGAAATTTACTTTTTCTGGCTTTTTCCTTTTGTTCAATACTCTCTACTGTATAATCTTCTCCTATTGCTTCTAAGACTTTATCTGCTTCTTCTTTATTGTGAAGCTCAATTTCTTTATTTTTATATTTAAATAGTTCTGCTTCGTATTCTGGAAATATTGCGATAATCTTCCAGTATTCTTCTGGTTGGAATGCAGATATTTCTCTTTCCCTATCTACAATTAATTTTAAGGCAACGCTTTGAACACGACCAGCACTTTTCGCTCCAATTTTACTTTGTAATAGTTTGCTTAGACGAAATCCAATAATACGATCTAAAATTCTACGAGTTTCTTGGCTCTTTACTAAATTATCATCAATTACCGTAGGATTTTTAATTGCTTCCAATACCTTATCATGAGTTATTTCATTAAATAATACTCTTTTATAATTCTTGTCTTTTATTCCTAGTGTATCTTTCAAGTGCCAAGCAATGGCTTCTCCTTCACGGTCAGGGTCGCTTGCTAGATAGACCATTTCACTAGCTTTTACGTCTTGCTTTAATTCTTTAATAACACTGTTTTTTCCTTTAATTGGAATATAATTAGGCTTAAATCCATTCTCAATATCTACTCCTAGACCATATGCACCTGTTGTTGCTAAATCTCTAATATGTCCTTTGGAAGATACCACTTTAAAATCTTTTCCTAAGTATTTTTCAATGGTTTTGCTTTTACTAGGGCTTTCTACTATTACCAAATTTTTTGACACTAACATCAACTCCACAAATATATATACTCATAAATTTTGTTTTTGTCAATTCTATTTTTTCGACAATCTAATGGGTTTCTATGTATTTTTTTACAGGGCCATAACTTTTTCTATGTTCTTCTATAATCCCATATTTTTCAATAGCTTCTAGGTGTTTTTTTGTAGGATACCCTACATTGTGTTTTAAATCGTACATAGGATACTTTTTATCTAATTCCTTCAACATTCTGTCTCTTGTTACTTTGGCAAGAACACTAGCAGCACTGATTGTGATGCTTTTTAAATCTCCCTTAATAATTGATGTTGTAGGAATATCGATATCTAATGGCATGGCATCGATTAAAACGTGTTCTGGCTTTATACTCATGTTTTGCAAGGCTTCTTTCATAGCTAGTTTAGTTGCTTCATAAATATTTACTTCATCTATCTTTTTTTCGTCAATTATTCCAATTCCATAAGAGATTGCTTGTTTTTTGATTTCTTCAAAAAAGTAATCTCTTTTCTTTTCGCTTAATTTTTTAGAATCGGTTAATCCATCTAGTTCAAAAGTCTCTGGCAAGATACAGCAAGCTGCTACTACAGGTCCTACTAATGGTCCTCTTCCCACCTCATCTATTCCAGCAATTAGTTTAATTCCTTGCTCTCTTAGTTTTCTTTCATATTGATAATTATCGATTTCTTCTATCTCTTTTTTTGTCATATTATCCCTCTAATTCACTATATAGAATATTTCTAAAATTGTCAAAAAAACAAGTAGATAACTACTTGCTTATGACAAACGATCAAAAGTTACATTTCCAAAAGATCCGTTTTTCAAATCTTGAATAATTATAGTAGAAACTTTGTCATAATCTACTATTCCGCCTTTTAGTAAAGCGCCTCTTTTTTTGCCTATTTTTTCATATTCTTCTACTAGATCTTCTGTTAATTCTTCTATTCCATATTTTTCTTTTAACAATTGTGGATAAAGTTCATATAGTTTTCTCAATATGAAAGTAGCAATATCATCTTTATTTAATATCTCTTCTTTAATGGCAGAGAAACTTGCTAAAATATGTGCAGTTTCTTGGTTCTCCATTTTAGGCCATAAAATTCCTGGTGTATCCAATAATTCTATATCTTCATGAATACGGATCCATGAAAGCGTTTTTGTAAATCCTGGAATGTTTCCTACTCCTGCACTTTTCTTACCAGTTAAGCGATTAATTAAAGTGCTTTTTCCTACGTTTGGAATACCAATTACTAATACTCTAATAGCTCTCTCTTTTAAACCTTTTTGAGCTCTAATATCATTTTTCTGCTCCATTTGTTTCTTTGTCATTTCTATCAGTTTTTGTGGAGAATCTTTCATCAAATCCAATGCAATCACTTCATAGCCATTGTTCTTGTACTCTTCTAATATTTTATTGGTTTCTTTTTTATCGCATAAATCATATTTAGTAACTATAAGAATCTTATTTTTATCTTTAATTAAATCATCTAT
>JAFRIU010000045.1 GCA_017432645.1 Bacilli bacterium | reverse complement strand
AGAAAGAAAAAAAGAAGAGAAAAAAAAGAAAGAGATAGAACTTGAACTAGTACCAGAGAGAACAAAAGAAGAAAAAATTTATGAACAAGAACAAGAAGCTAAAAGAGAAGATAAATCAGGAACAGATTTACACAATCTATATAAATGAAAGGATGTAGAGAAATATGAAACTCTATCGCAAAGACTTTGAAACAGGGTTACAAATTTTCATTTTAACACTGGGAGCCTTTTTGGCAGCATTAGCATTAGAATTATTCTTGATACCCAATACAATTTTAGATGGAGGAGTAACGGGAATTGCCATCCTTCTTCATAAGATTTTTCATTTTCCATTAAGTTTATTAGTAATTGTTTTAAATATTCCATTTCTTTTTATAGGATTTAAGAGTTTAGGGAAAAGATTTTTGTTTCGTACCATCTATTCAATGCTATGCTTTGCTTTATTTATCTTTTTCTTTGAGCATATTGATCCGATTACAGAAGAAATCCTTTTAGCAACGGTCTTTGGTGGTGCATTACTAGGAATTGGGGTAGGTTTAATCATTCACTTCGGAGGCTGCATTGATGGAACAGAAAGCGTCGCAATCGTATTAAATAAAAAGCTACATATGAGTGTAGGGCAAATTGTCCTAATATTTAATTTATTTATCTATACAACAGCAGGATTTGTTTTTGGACTAGATCGTGCTATGTACTCACTTTTAACTTATTTCATTACATTCAAAGTAATTGATTTTGTCTCAACAGGTCTAGAACAAGCCAAAGCAGCATTAATTATCACAGAAAAAGGAACGAATTTATCAGAAATTATTTATCAAAGACTTGGAAGAACAACGACATCTATTAAAGGAGAAGGATTAATTAGTGGAGAAAAAGAAGTCTTATACTGTGTCTTAACAAGATTAGAAATTTATGAATTAAAACATATTGTAGAAGAAATGGATAAAAGTGCATTCATTACCATAATTGATGTCACAGATATCATTGGAAATCATATTAAATCAACAGAAAATAGAAAAGGAAGAAAAAAATCATGCAACGAATCGTAGAAAAATTAATTTCACTTAATAAAAGTATTTCCACTATGGAATCTGCAACAGGAGGGTTTATTGCAAGCTCCATAACCAATGTAGAAAATGCTAGTAAAGTATTTCCTTTTGGAGCAGTAACTTATATAACAGAAAGTAAAATAAAAATGGGAGTTCCAAAAGAGATTATAGAAACCTATGGAGTCTATAGTATAGAAACAGCGAAAGCTATGAGTAAAGCTATTACAGAACTAACAGAAACCACATTTGGACTTGGAATTACCGGAAAATTGCAAAAAGATGAAGAAGATCCAAAAGTATATATTAGTATCTATGATAGAGAATATGATCAATATGAAGCATTTATTGTAGAAATGAATCCACGAGGAAGACAAGAAGAGAAACAATTTATTGAAAAGAAAATAGAAGAAAAAATACTTCAAATTTTGGAAAAGCATTGATTGTTTTTCCTATCTTTTTATATAATAGAAGAACAGAAATAGAAAAGAAGGTATATAAAATGGAAATAAGAGATAAAAAGTTTTATAAAATCGTAAAACCTTTGGTTTCTTTATTTATAAAGATTTGTTATAAACCAACAGTAATTGGAAAAGAAAACATTCCAAAAAGTGGAAGAATTCTTCTAGCAGGAAATCATACCAAACAATTAGATTCCATTATGTTAGTAGGAGTACAACCAAGACAAATTCACTTTTTGGCTAAAGAAGAACTATTCCACGGAATAACCAAATGGATTGTGAAAGGAATGGGCTGTGTTCCAGTTAACCGCAAGATTCATGACAAGAATGCTCTACAAGCAGCTATGGATTATTTAGAAAAAGATTTATGTGTAGGTATCTTCCCAGAAGGAACGATTAATCGGACAGAAAATGTTATTATGCCTTTTAAAATAGGAGCAGTAAAGGCCTGTCATGATACAAAATCAAAACTTGTTCCATTTGTTATTACAGGAAAATATCGTTTATTTAAAAAAGGAATACAAGTAGAATTTCTACCACCTATGGGGGTGGAAGATAATTTAGATGAAGCAAATGAAAAGTTAATGACAATCATTGAAAATAAATTGATTGAAGGAGGAAGTACAAAATGCAAGAGAAGATGAAAGGATATAAAGTTTTAAGAGCTGTTTTAACCCCAATATATAGATGGTGGTATCGTCCAACGGTCATCGGCAAAGAAAACATCCCAGAAGAAGGACCCATCTTATTAGTAGGAAATCACATTCATGTAATGGATCAATGTAACGTCGTTATCGCAACAAAAAGATGTCTTCACTATATGGCAAAGAAGGAATACTTTGATAATAAAAAAACAGCTTGGTTTTTCAAAATAGCGAAATGTATCCCTGTAGATAGAACCATAAAAGATGCCGATGCAAAATCAGCAGCACTAGAAGTTCTAGAAAATAAGCAAGCTTTAGGACTATTTCCAGAGGGAACTAGAAATGGCTTAAAAGAAGATCGCGCTAAAGAATTATATAAAGAATATTTTGAAAAAGAAGAACCATCATTTAAAGAGTTCTATAAAAAGACAAAAAAGAATAAAACTTCTTTTGTCAATTACTTAGAAGAGTTGAAAAACAATAAAGTAATCACAGAAAAAGAATTCAAGGAAAACATTTATGATGTAGATTCTTTCCTACAAGAATTAATTTCTCGTCATACAATCACAGAAAAAGAATACTATGATCATATTCTCCTACCATTAAAATTTGGTGCCGTATCCATGGCTCACAAAACCAATGCTTTATTGGTACCTTATGCCATTACAGGAGAATACAAATTCAGAAGCAAAGATCTAACAGTTAGAATTGGAAAACCATTTGCTCCAGACGATGATTTAGAAAAAGCAAACCAAAAATTAGAAAAAGAAATTATCCAGTTAATTAAAGAAAATAAATAAGTGGCAAATAGTGTCAAGAAAAGAAACCATATCTTCTACCTGGTTTCTTTTTATGATATGATTAAAAAGACGGAGGCAAGATTATGGCAAAAAATGAATTTGAGAAAGAAGAAAAATATCGTTTGTTTCGAACAGTACAAGAAATTCTACATCCTTCTATTTCCAAGAAAAATATTAGCGACTATGAAATAATTGTAGAAGAAAACATTTTGCCGATCAGAGTGTTTTATCCTAAAAAGGTATCCTATTTTTGTAGTATAATGATCTTTATTCATGGAAATGGTAAGGTAACTCACTGCTCACAAAAATATGCTGATATTTGTAAGAATTTATCAACAGAATCCAATAGTTTAGTCATGGCTTTAGAATATGAAGAAGAATCCCATAACGCAACAAAAACCTATCAAGAAATATATAAAACAGTAAAATATTTATATGAAAGACTAGAAAAGAATGATATTGATCCTAGAAATATTTTATTAGTAGGAGATTCTACAGGAGGAAATATTGTAACGGGAATGAACTATCAAAATAATGGAGAAATTCCAATTAAGAAGGAAATATTATTTTACCCAGTACTTCACACAGACTATCCGAATGGAAATACATTATCTACAAAACTTCAAAACTATTATGAAGAGTTTCTTTCTGAAGAAGAAAAGAATTCTCCTCTTTTGAATCCATTAGAAACTACACTAGAAATTCCGGAAACACTACTAATAGTAGGGAAGATAGATCCTTTATCAGAAGAGGCAAAGGCATATAAAGAAAAATATTCTGAAATAGTTCATTATGTAGAAATTCCTTTTTCAGGTCATGGTTTCCTAGAAAAAATGGATAACGAATTAATAAGAGAAGTATTTGAAGAGATAAATCAGTTTATTGAAATTGAAAGAATGTGATATAATAAAACCAGAAAAGAGGCAATATATGAAAACGAAAATATGGTTCCTAGTCTTAGTAGTAATGGCTTTATTTCTAAGTGGCTGTGAACAAAATGAAGAAGTAATCAGTAATGGAAAAAAGGTAAATACCAATAAAATGGTCCATTATCATTGTGCTAGAAATGGATCCATTGATGATGGAGATATTAGTCTTCAATATGAGTTATATGCAACAGGTGAAGTGTTAAATATTCTAAAATCAGAGGAAAAAGTTATTTCAGCAAACGAAGAAATCTTAACAGAATACGAAGAAGCATACCGAAAAATTCATGCTCACTATGAAGGATTAGAATACTATGATACAGAAGTCATTCGAGGAGATACAACTGTTACTAGTAAAATTACCATTAATTATGATAAAATTAATATTCAAAAATTGTTAGAAATTGAAGGGGCAGAAGGAAATATCATAGAAAATGGAGTAGCCAAGGTAGATAAATGGAAAGAATTTGCCAAAAAATTCGGTACTTCATGCAAAACAGTAGAAGAAGACTCTTTTTAGTCTTTTTTTGTTCAGATAGTTTAATGGATAAAACTTTTCCCTCCGACGGAGAAGATAAGGGTTCGATTCCCTTTCTGAACACCAGAAGAAAAGAAAACATATCTAGAAAGGATATGTTTTTTATTTGCTTCCAACTCTCTCCTATAGTATAATGATAGATAGGGTGAAGGATATGTACTTAAAAGGGATTATAGCGACAGGATTTAAGTCTTTTGCGGACAAACTAGAAATACAATTAGATAATACGACAACTTGTATTGTTGGACCAAACGGTTCTGGAAAGAGTAACGTAGTAGATGCCGTACGTTGGGTATTGGGAGAACAATCCATAAAATCTCTTCGTGGAGAAGACTCTATGTCAGATGTTATCTTCTCAGGATCAAAATCGAGAAATCCATTAAATGTTGCCTCAGTAGAATTGATTTTTGATAATAAGGATCATTATTTAAATATCCCATACACTGAAATATCTGTCAAAAGAAGAGTATATCGTAGTGGAGAAAATGAATACTATTTAAACGGCTCAAAATGTCGTTTAAAAGACATTACGAATTTACTAATGGATACAGGAATGGGCAAAGGATCTTTTAATATCATTTCTCAAGGAGAAGTAGATCGCATCATCAGTAATTCTGCCTATGATCGAAGAGTAGTTTTCGAAGAAGCATCCGGAATCTTAAAGTACAAGAAAAGAAAAGAAGAAGCCCTACATAAATTAGATAGAACCCATAATAATATTGATCGTGTAAATGATATTATTGGAGAACTAGAATTACAAATAGAACCATTAAAAGAGCAAAGTGAAAAGGCAGCAGAATACCTAGAAAACAAAAAAGGTCTAGATAATTATGAAGTAGCACTATTAGCTTATGATATCGAAAATAAGAATCAAGAGTTAGAACAGGCCAAAATATCGAAAGAAAAAATTGAGAAAAAAGTGATAGAGCTTTCTGCCAATAGTAGCAAGATGGATGCTCACTATATTGAAGAAGTAAATGAATTACAAAAACTAGAAATCCAAGAAAAAGAGTATAATGAAAAACTATTAAAATTAACAGAAGAAAAAGAAAAAATAGATACAGAAAGAAAAGTATTAAAAGAACGTAGTAAAAGTACAAAAGAAGAAGAGGAAATCAAAGAAGAAATCCGTAAGACAGTTGAGCAAAGAGAAGAACTAACTGAACAAATATCTATCTTAAATGAAGAAATGACTAACATCCTTCATGAAGTTCAAACAAAAGATGGAGAGGGAGTAGATATTGAAAGAGAATTACAAAACAAAAAACTAAAGAAAAATGTCTTAACAAACGATTATTCTACTCACAATCAAGAGTATATTTCTACTACTCATAAAATAGAAAATTTAAAACAAGAAATTGATCAAAATGGCGATATGCCAAGTAGTGTAAAAGCGGTATTAAAAAACACTTCCTTAAACGGAATCAGAAATACAATTGGA
Source organism: Bacilli bacterium (assembly GCA_017432645.1). Lineage (GTDB taxonomy): Bacteria > Bacillota_I > Bacilli_A > RF39 > UBA660 > UBA3789. The sequence continues at coordinate 16,980 of JAFRIU010000045.1, read as the reverse complement.
AATATTCTAGATACCGAAGAAGAATATATAAAAGCATTAAATACTGCTATATTTTCAAATAAACATTTTATTATTACCAAAGATGAAACTTCGGCTAAAAAGGCAATTAACTATTTAAAAGATAATCATTTAGGAAGAGCCACTTTTTTCCCAATGGATGTAATAAAAGAAAGATATGTAGACAATGAAACCTTATCTATCTTAAAGAATTCTAATGATTTTTTAGGAATTATGTCTGATTTAGTTCGCTATAATTCAGAATATGAAGCAATTATCAAGAATCAATTAGGTATCGTAGTTGTATCAACGAATATGGAAGCTGCCACTCGTCTTTCCCACATGATAAAATCAAAATATAAGATAGTAACTCTAGATGGAGATGTTGTGAATGTAGGAGGATCTTTGACAGGAGGCTCTCTTTATCAAGGAAAAAGCATTGTTTTATTAAAGCAAGAATTAAAGCATCTAGAGGATAAAGCCACTCTTCTAAAAAAAGAGCAAGAAGAAATTGAAAAAGAAATTCTAGACAACCAAAAAGAAATGGATCAAACAGAAGAAAAACTATTCCAAGTATCCAAAGAAAAAGTTCTTCTAAAAGAACAATACGAAGCAAAAAAGAAAGAACAATCCCAAAAAGAAGAAGAATTAAACTCTATTCAAAAAGAACAAGAAACCTTAGAACTAATGAATCAAAATTCACTTAGTCAAAAAGAAGAAGAATTAATCAAGGCTTATCACGAAAAAAGTGCCTTAAAAGAACAAACAGAATTACAGATGAAGGCTCTTCATAAAGAGATTAGTTCACTAAAAGAGAAGATGGAACAAGAGCAAGCGGAAGAAAAAATGAAAAGTCAAGAGCTTCGTCAACAAGAAAAAGCAGCTCATGATTTAGAAATCTTAATCAATCGTCTGGATGTAAGCCTAGATAATATGTTACAAACACTAAATAGTGATTATGAAATGACCTATGAAAAAGCTAAAAAAGATTATATTCTAGATATAGATCCAGAAGAAGCAAGAAGGAAAGTAAATATCTATCGTGCTAATATTAAACAACTAGGAATGGTAAATCTAGCAGCAATTGAAGAATATGAAAAAGTAAATACTCGTTATGTATTCTTAACCAGTCAAAGGGAAGATCTTCTTCAAGCAGAAAATACTTTATTAGATATCATGAGAGAAATGGATGAAGTCATGAAAGAAGAGTTTAAGTCAACCTTTGAGCAAATTCGCCTAGAATTCAAGAAAGTATTTAAGGAATTATTTAATGGAGGAACAGCAGATCTAAAATTAACGAACCCAGAAGATTTACTATCCACGGGAATCGATATTATAGCCTCTCCTCCTGGTAAGAAACTAACAACGATTTCTTTATTAAGTGGAGGAGAAAAAACTCTAACAGCAATCAGTTTATTATTCTCTATCTTAAATGTGAGAACCGTACCGTTCTGTATTTTTGATGAAGTAGAGGCAGCATTAGACGAAGCCAATGTTGCTGGATTTGGTAATTACCTAAATCACTATAAAGACAAAACTCAGTTTTTAATTATCACACACAAGAAAAAGACGATGGAGTACGCTAATACATTATATGGAATCACGATGCAAGAATCCGGTGTATCGAAACTAGTAAGTGTGAAATTAGAACATCATGAAGAAATTTTAGGATAAAAAAAGGCCCTATGCTAAATAGCTCGCATAGAGTCTTTATTTTTGAATGGATTTTTTGGATCAATATGATCTACAAATAAGATCCCATTTAAATGATCTAGTTCATGTTGAAAGCAAACGGCTAATTCTTCTCTTGCTCGGATTTGAATCTTTCTTCCTTCCTCATCATATGCTTCAAAGGTAACTCTTGCATATCTTGGAACGATTCCTTCTACAGGTCGATTTACACTTAGACAACCTTCACCATCCGTAACATAAATCTTCTCAACAGAATTACTAATCATTTTAGGATTAATCAAAATATAAGTTTCAAATGTTTTTTCTTCTTGTCCTTCTTCTGTTGTTTCTAAAACTACAACAAAGTATCTCTTCGCAACCCCTAATTGTATAGCAGACATTCCCATACCAGGACGCAAATCATATTTCTCACTTAATTCATCAATCTGACTATCATGCAAATACTTTATCATAGTATCAATTAAATCTTTATCTTTTTTGGTTAAAGGAAATTCAACTTCCTTACTAATTTGTCTTAGGCGTTTATCTTTTTCATCTAAAATGTCTTTTGTTTTTAACACTACTACCACCTCAGCTTTTTATATTTTAACAGATTTTTTCTAATTTCGCAATGAAAAGGCCATAAAAAAAGAACCTAAGTTCTTTTAATTGTTATTCCATCTAGTACCAAGTACAATAACTAACAAGATAAATAATACTAAAACAATCGCATAATTAGAATTGTTATTATTACCAACCATAGGATAATAATAAGCAGTTTGATTTGGACAACAAGTACTTCCACCACCGTAGTAATACATAGTATTCCCTCCTTTAATCTAGTATAACGTATGTTAATTTACAATATTTGTGCGTGGAAATATCACGAATTAGTTTAAAAAAAGAAAAATTATGATATATTTGTTATACGAGGAAATAGATATGAAAAAGATAATTAAATATACAGATAAACCTTTATTATTCATAACCGTTATTTTGTTCATAATTGGTCTTATCATGGTTTTTTCTGCTTCGAACGTAACAGCTTATATGACAAAAGAAGTAAGTCCCTATAACTATTTCATTAAACAAGGAGTCTTCTTGATCATTAGCCTCATTTTATCACTAATCATGGTGCGCTTTACTACAAAATCCTATGGATTTTTTTCGTGGATATTACTATTTTTGGGAATGCTTGCTTTAGTAGGAGTTCTGTTTATAGGAGCGAAAAGAAATCAAGCTGTCAGCTGGTTTGACTTAGGCTTTTTTAGTATCCAACCTAGTGAGTTTATAAAAATTATTACTATTGTGTTCTTAGCTGATTATTATGATAAAAGTGAAAGAAATCTAAAAGATTGGAAAAGAAGTATCTTTCCACTTCTAGTTTGCATGGTAATTGCCTGCTTAATCTTTATTCAACCAGACTTAGGAACTACCATCATATATTGTGCAATCGTCGGAGTGTTATTCTTAGCAGTACCAATTGATAAAGAAATTAAGTATAAAACATTATTGTTTGTTTGTTTTTGGCCTTATCATTGTAGGAGGAGCTACCATATGGCTTGGTGGAAAAGGAGTCCTACTAGAAAGGCAATTAGAAAGATTTGATTATTCTAGACCGTGTGACAAAATACTAAGTACAGGTAGTCAAGTTTGTAACTGTTACATTGCCTTTAATCAAGGAGGTCTAACCGGAGTAGGTCTAGGAAACTCCATGCAGAAATACCTATATCTACCAGAACCATATACAGACTTTATTTTTGCAATCATTATAGAAGAATTAGGAGTCATCACAGGAGTAGCAATTATCTTAATGTATATGTTTGTCATTCTCCGTATTCTATTAATAGGAAGAAAAAGTCCTAAGAATAGAGGAGCAACTATTTGTTATGGAATAGCTGCCTATCTATTTTTACATATTGCAATTAATCTGATGGGAATCATGGGATTAATTCCTTTAACAGGAGTACCGTTACCATTTATGAGTTACGGAGGTAGTTTTACCATTTGCTTAGTTGCCGCTTTAACGATGGTTCAAAGAGTAAGCATTGAAAATGGAATTCTAAGTGAAAAGCAATAAAAAGAAGAGTAGTAGACTCTTCTTTTTTTCGAATAATAAAATGGAGGTGATACTATTACTTTTGGATATAGACATAGAAAAATAATAATACTAGGTAGTATTCTAATATGCATTTTATCAATAAGCTTATTTTTTCTATATCAGGAATTTACAAGAGAAAAACCAAAGAAGAAAGAAAGCCTATCTATTCTAAAGAAGGAAGAAAAAGAAGACTCATCTACACAAGAAGACTTTTATAAAGTAGATATTAAAGGAGAAATCCAATTTCCAGGAATGTATTCTCTGCCACCTGCTTCCCGTATACTAGATGTTATTGAAAAGGCAGGAGGTTTAACAGAGAATGCAGATATTTCAGTGATTAATTTAAGTAAAAAGATTCAAGATGAAATGGTAATTATTATTTATAGTAAAGAAGAAGTATTAAATTTTGAAAAAACCAAAGAAAAAGAAAAAATAGTTCAATCTTCTTGCATTCAAAAAGAAGAAAATGCCTTAAAAAATGATGCTTGTATTACAAACCAAACAGTCCAAGGAAAGATTTCTATCAATACAGCGTCCCTACAAGAATTAATGACTTTGCCAGGAATAGGAGAGTCAAAAGCAAAAGATATCCTGTCTTATAGAGAAAAAAACGGACCTTTTCAAAAGATAGAAGATATTATGAATATTAGTGGAATAGGAGAAAGTCTCTTTGTTAAGATTAAGGAAGATATTACTGTGTAACTATGTATATTATATCTTTTTCTTTCTTACCTTCTGTATCACGATACTTAGAATATATCTTCCTAGAAATTCCGATTATACAGAAGAATCCAAAGAGTTTACTGGCAAAATCATTAATATCCAAGAAAAAGAGGATAGTACAAAAATATATATTCAGAATAAAGAAATCATAATAGGAACTTACAAAAAGGAAGCAACCTTTCACTTAGGAGACTGGATTACAGTAAAAGGATCCTTCACGAAACCGTCTAAAAACACGGCGAAATACTTATTTAATTATCAAGATTATTGTTATCATAAGAATATCTTCTACTTGATAGATATAGAGAGTATAGAACTAGAAAGAAAAAATCACAATCCTTACTACTTTATCAAAGAAAAAATAAAAAATAGGGTAGGAAAAGATCCTTATTTGAATGCACTATTGTTAGGGGATAAATCTTATATTCCAGCTGAAGCAAAAAGAAGCTATCAAGAAAACGGTATGAGTCATTTGTTTGCGATAAGTGGCATGCATATTTCTTTACTAGCTGGTATTTTAGAAAAAATCCTAAAAAAAATAAAATGGGTAGCAGGAAAAGAATTCTTTATTATTTCTCTTTTTTTAATAACATATCTTTTTCTTGTTGGATTATCTCCATCCTTTTTAAGAGGAGTACTATTCTACCTATTGTTTTCTATAAATAAAATATACTATTTTTTTATAGATTCGAAGAATTTATTCTTTAGCATTCTTTCTTTTTCTCTAATAATAAATCCTAATTACATATTTGATGTTGGTTTTTGGTATTCCTATAGCATTAGCTTTGCTCTCATGATAGAGAGTAAAAACTTACAATCCAAGAATTATCTAATATCGTTAGGAAAAGTCTCTCTTTTATCTTTTTTAATAAGTTTTCCTATCACAATATTTACATCTTTCCAAATAAACATATTAAGTGTTATTTATAATTTGTTTTTTGTTCCATTTATGAGTTTTTTTCTCTTTCCCTTCACATTACTAACATTTCTATTAAAACCACTAGGTCCTATCTATCATTTCATCACAAGTATGATGGAAGAAGGATCTATTTTAATTAGTCATATTTCCATCATGAAATTAATCTGGAAGAGATTACCACTTTTTATATATATAATTTATTTTCTTCTTCTTTTCATCTACCTTTTTACCAAAAAGAAAGAAATTTTAATTAGTTTCTTTCTTCTGACAATTATTCATTTTTTTATACCTTACATGGATTCATCAGATTATTTACAAATGATAGATGTTGGACAAGGAGATTCCTTCTTAATTTCGCTGCATCATCAAGCAGCACTAATTGATACAGGTGGTCTTTATCAAGAAGGAGATGTTTTTTATAATACTCTTTCTCCGCTTTTAAAGAGTTCAGGAATTTCCAAACTACGATTTTTAGTGCTCAGTCACGGAGATAAAGATCACATAGGAGAAGCCATCACATTAGTAAAGAATTTTAAAGTAGAAAAGGTAATCTTCAATTGTGGAGAATACAATGATTTAGAAAAAGAATTAATAACCGTTTTAAAAAAGCAAAGAATACAATATGATACATGTCCACAAGAATTTTACTTAAATCATCGTCCTTTCTATTTTCTACATACTAGAGAATATGACAATGAAAATGATAACTCTAATGTTATCTACACAGAGATAAATAACTATAAAATATTATTTATGGGAGATGCAGGAATCAAAAAAGAAAAGGACATCTTAAGGGAGTATAATCTTCCTAAAATAGATATTTTAAAAGTAGGGCATCATGGCTCTAGAACCTGTTCTAGTAAAGAATTTATTGATACAATAAAGCCAAAATATAGCCTGATATCTGTAGGAAAAAACAACAAGTTCAAACATCCAAATGAAGAAGTATTAAGTGTTTTAAAAGATTCTAAGATTTATAGAACAGATCAAAATGGAAGTGTTATGGTTAAAATCAAAAACAATCAATTAAAAATAGAATCATTTGAAATTCCTATGATATAATAATTTTAGGGTGGGATGAATATGGTTGATAAGAAGGATTACAGAATATCTATTATTAGAATGATTTCCATGTTAATGATAGTTGCTTGTCATATTCTCCAAGGTCTAAATAACAAGTGGGCTTTTTGGGTAAACGTAGGTGTTCAAGTCTTCTTTTTTATATCAGGTTTTTTATATGGTCAAAAAAAGATAAAAGATACTAAGTCCTTCTACATAAGAAGATGGAAAAAGGTATGTATACCGTACTATATTATTTTTCTCTTAATGTTACTATTAGAAAGAATAATTTTAAAAAAATACTACCCATTTCATCAAATCCTTGGTTGTTTTCTAGGCTTTGGTGCTTTTACTGGTAGTATAGTAACTCTTTCGCACACTTGGTTTGTCACCTATGTAATGCTATGTTATTTATTGGTACCGGTTTTACAAAATATCTTTAAATCCCAAAAATTTAAAACAAACTTTATACGATTTCTATTACTTACGGCACTGGTACATGCATTTCAAATATATGGTCTCATCAATATAGAAACCAGTTGGATAAATAATTTTATAATAGGTTATTTTTACAGTAAATGTTATAAAGATTCCAAACAAGAAAAGAAACTAGAAATATTCATTCTAACTATGTTCTTTTTAATCATTCCATTTTCCATAATATACCAAGAAAATCTTCCAATAGCTCTTCCCAATCTGCTAAATAGTAGAGCTAATAGTATCATAAATTATGGACACGTACTACTTGGCTCTCTACTATTTATTAGTCTATACGAAATATTAAGTATGCTTAAATTAAAAGAAAATAGAATTCTAACTTTCTCAGATAAATATTCATATGAAATCTATTTAGTTCATCAAATCTTTATCCTAAATTCTTTTTCGGTACTATTCTTAACAAAAAGTTTGGCTATAAATATAATTTTGATATTACTACTTTCCGTATTATCCGCAATAATTCTTAAAAAAGTAAGTGACTTTTTCATAGCATTAATAGAACGTATATTTAGTAAATTAACTGGGACTATGATATAATATCTGCAGGTGAAAAAGCATGAATTATAATAATGGGCATTCGGATACTAGTTTTTTTGGTTGTGCATCAAGTGCTGAATTTCAGGAAAGAGCGAGAGACTATTCAGAAGGAAATAAAGACTTAGAGAATATTCTTCTAAATCTCTGGGAAAGAAATATTCAAACTAAAGGTTGTTGTATCGGACATGAGAAATCATTTGACGAAGAGGGATATCTTGCTTTTAAATTAGAAATGAGAATTCTTTTAAATACTTAAATATGTTATTTTCTATGTTAGAAAAATGGAATATAGAAAAAATTGAAATAGTAGTATTAGATAATCAGGTAGGAATATATTTTCCATATCAATCAAGAGACATCGTTTTCTCATCTATTTTAGAGTTGTTAAAAAGAAATTTTGATGACTACGAAGAAGACTTAAAATTTCAAAAATTAATGGAAGCATTATTCTTTTCTAATACGATTGGATTAAATACAGAGATGATCATCTCAAGCAAAAAAATACAGATTACGATTTATAATGAGGAAACGAAAGATATTGGTATAGATAAGAATAAGATACTACCTCTTCATCAAATAACAGAATTTAAAATACCATTTATTATAATATGTCGTTATGATGAACTAGAAGAAGTAGCAAAAGTTTTGCAAAAACATATTGTTTCTGCTCCGGATACAGAAATCAATGAGATTACTCAAAATAGTCTCTGCTAAATGGGAGTAAGTATGAATATAGAAGAATATGGTAAGATTGTTTGTGCAGCCTTACTACATAAAGAAACAATCTATATGGCTGAAGAAGGGCACTATGCCATTTTTACCATGGAAGAAAAAGGAGTATTAAGAAATGCCATTCAAGGATTTGTAACAGAAAATGGCTATTTTGTAGATAGAACAGTTGGCCTAATGATAGCAAATTATTATAATCAAATCCAAGAAAAACACCCTCCCGAAGATCAATTATTAAGTGAAGATTTGAAAGAAAAAAGTCAGTTATTAAGAAAAAAAGAAGAATATACTTATCGTCTGAAAAGGAACTACAAAAAAGAGTAAAATTGTAGACTTTTCAGATTTTTTTTAATACAATCATTTATAAGAGGAGGTGCTGAGTAATGAAGAAAATGACAGACATTTACGATGTAGATGAAACGAAATTAGCTCATGCCTTTCAAGATGCTTGTACGCAAGAAGAATTTAAAAAATTCGCTTATCAATTAAACGTAAAAGAAGAAGTATTAATGAAATATACTTCCAATTTACAAGATGCTTTTTTAGAACAAGAAAATTGTAAAAAATGTAAGAATTTAAGTACTTGTAAAAATGAAATGAAAGGATATGTCTATACAGCTATTCCTAACGACAAAATGATTTCCTTTTCCTATGATGCTTGTAAGAAATTAAAAGAAAAAATGGAAGAAGAAGCATACAAAGAGAACTTGGATTTATATGATATTCCAAAAGAAATGAAAGATGCCTCTTTTCAGAATATCTACAAAGATGATAAAGCACGATTACCTATTATCAAATATTTTAAAGAATTTATAGAAAACTATGAAGCAGGAAAAAATCCAAAAGGAATTTACTTGAATGGTTCTTTTGGTTCTGGAAAAACTTATTTAATTGCAGCCTTATTTAATGAAATGGCTAAAAAGAAGATAAGAAGTATTTTAATTTATTATCCTGAATTCTTACGAAACCTTAAATCATCTTTTAATACTAATTACGAAGAGAAATTTAATGAGATTAAAAAGATACCATTATTACTTTTAGATGATATTGGAGCGGAAAATGAAAGCAATTGGTCAAGAGATGAAGTACTAGGACCTATTTTGCAATATCGTATGGAAAACCATTTAGCAACCTTTTTTACTTCTAATTTAACTCTAGATGAATTGGAAAAATCTCTTTCCATTACTTCTTCTGGTGTAGATAAAATTAAAGCTAGAAGAATTATAGAAAGAATGAAACAATTAACCGTCTCTCTAGAACTAATCAGTAAAAACAGGAGACAATAAACATGAAAGTTGCTGAAAGAGCCTTAAAAGACTTTATGAAGGGATCATGTAGGAGACTAACATCCAAAGAATTGATTCAACTAGCTAAAGAAGATCCCGATGAATTAGTTGATGCAATTTTTCAAGTCATCAATGAAGAACTAGATAAAATAACAGATGGAAAATCTTTAGTGCCAATAAGAGAAGTTCTAACGTATATCACAGTATTAGTTGGGACAAAAGACATGGATAGAGACTTAATCATGAGAAAACTATATAAACTAGATATAAAAATAGATCGGATCCAACTAGAAAAAGAGAAGAAATTAAAAAATCCACAAAAAGTACATAAAGAATTAGAAGAATTAAAAAAAGATTTGGAAGAAGTAGAAAAACAAGTTGAAGAACAAGAAACGAAACAATATGAATTTATCCAGTATCTACTAGACGAAGTAAAAAATCCAACTTATTTAGAATTTACATTAGAAAGATTTCCTTATTTTCTATCAATAAAGGATAAAGAAGGAACCTCTCTTTTTCAACATATCATTTCTAAATATCTAAAAAGTATAGAAAAACAAGACTGGAATAACAGTTCTTACTATCACAATGTATTATCCTTATTCTTTTTACACGATTCTTTTTCACTAGAAGAAAAAGATAAAAAAGATATACTGAATCACTTTTATCATACAATTAATCGATTAACACAAAATAAAGAGGATAAGGAAAAATATCAAAATGCATTAAAAGAAATGAGAAGCCTAGTTAGTGCTATCAAAGATTGTAGTCATTCAGTAACTAGTGATATCGAAAAAATTTCCCAAAAGTATAATATTCCTGTCTATTTCGATAGAAAAACAAAAGAAGAAGTAAGTAGATTATCTCCAAAACTTAAAAATAGATCCTTGATAAAAGACTACACCATTACTATCGATGGAGAGGGAACGGTAGAAATAGATGATGCTCTTTCCTGTAAAAAACTAAAAAACGGAAACTATTTATTAGGAGTTCATATTGCTTCTGTATTGGGTTATTATCCATATGAATCAGAAATTGTAGATGCTGCTATTGAAAGAGGAAGTTCTATTTATCTTCCAAGAAGATATCAGACTAGAGAAAATGATTTTCAAAAACTAATTCCTCTTTTTCCATATGAGTTTTCAACCTATATAGCATCTTTAGTCGAAAAAGAATCCAGACTAGCCAGAAGTTATTTTTTTGAATTAGCAAGGGATGGAACTATTGTTTCAGAAAACTTTCTTAAGACGACTGTGGTTAATCAAAAAAGAACAACTTTTCGAGAAATAGATGACATATTAGAACATGGATCGAGTAATAAAAGATTACAAGAAACGGTTTTTAATTTGCAAAAAGTAACAGAGCTTCTAGATAAACGATATAGACCTAGTACTCTTTATGAACAAATGAAAGAAAATAGCCCTAACTATTCTGATTTGATTGTAGGAAGAATTGGTGCAGAAAAAATTGTTTATCAAGCGATGCTATTAACCGGAAATAGAGTGGCAGAATACTTTGCAGATTCCAAAAGAGATTACCCTTTCTTATATCGAGTACATGAAATCAAAAAGGAACATATAGAAGAAATACAAAGACAATTAAAAGATTTAGGAAAAACTTATCAAGAAGATCAATATCAAAAACTGTTTCAAGAAATGAATGGTACTTATCCAAAAGGCTGGTATGCAAGAGCAGGAAGTCATTATGGGTTAAGAGTAGCGCACCATTGTCATTGCACATCCAATCTTAGAAGAGGAGCAGATATTGTGGATGAGCATGCTCTAGAAGTATGTTATGATAAAGAGCCAACTGACAAAGAATTAAAACTCTTAGAACAAGAAATAGAAAGAAGAGCTATTCAAATTAATGCCAAAGAAAAAAACATAGAATGTTTTTTGAAGGATTATAAGAAAAATTATCAAAAACGTCGTTAAAGCAAGAAAATATTGGCGTTTTTCGAAAAAATGTGATAACATAGTCATGAAATGAGGAGGGATAAAAATGAGTGGACATTCTAAATGGGCAACAATTCACAGAAAAAAAGGATTGTTGGATCAACAAAGAGGAAAAGTTTTTCAAAAGTTAGCCAAAGAAATTATGGTGGCAGCGAAAGGTGGAAGTCCTGACCCGAGTCAAAATGCAGCCTTACGTTTGGCAGTAGATAAAGCAAAAGCACAAAACATGCCAAAAGATAATATTCAAAAAGCAATTGAAAAAGCAGCAGGTGGAGCAGATGGAGCAAATTATGAAGTAGTTCGTTATGAAGGATATGGCCATGGTGGAGTAGCCTTCATGGTAGACTGTCTAACGGATAATAGAAATCGTACGGCATCACAAGTTCGTAGTTCTTTCACAAAGGCTGGAGGAAATTTAGGTACCGATGGATCAGTTGCTTATATGTTTGAAAGAAAAGGTTCGATTGTGATTCCAGCAGAATACGATGAAGATACCATGATGATGGTAGCTCTAGATGCCGGAGCATCTGACTTTGAAAAGATAGAAGATACTTACATAATCACAACAGATCAAAGTGCATTTACATCTGTTCGTGATGCCCTAGAAGAAAATGGGGTAAAAGAATTCTTAGAATGTGAATTAACCTATGTACCAAATATGGAAATTGAATTAGATGAAATAGGTCAGGAAAAAGTTCTAGAATTAGTTGAAACGCTCGAAGACTTAGATGATGTTCAAGATGTTTATTACAATTTAAAGGAGACAAAGTAAAGGTTGCTTATGCAACTTTTCTTTTTGTTATCAAAAAAATATTTGACAAAATCAAACAAATGTAGTATAATACTACATATATTTTGAAGGGGGTTTAAAATATGAAATTAACAGTACAACAAAAGAAAGCATATGAAGAAGAGAAAGCAAGAATTGATGCATTATTAGCATCAGGTAACATTTCAGGGGAGACAAGTGGTCAATATTGGGACCTTGTGAGAAAAGAAATCGAATTTGTTTTAGCACATAGTACAATTGTTGAAGATGTGGATACAACAATAGTTGGATTAGGAACTGTTGTTACATTAGCAGTTGATGGAGACCTTATGGAATCACAAATCGTAGAAGAAAACTACATTCCAATGGGATTCGAATTTATTAGTCTTCATGACCATAAAGGAAATACCAACCCATTAGTAAGTGCTATTTCTGGCTTACCTGCTGGAAGTAGATTCGAATATGGTGTGGAAGGTAGAAAATTCTCTGGCGTTATTCTTTCAATAGATAGCAAATTTGCTGAAGAAAAATCAGAAGAACCAAAAACAAAATAATAAAAAAAGAAAAGTTATTATGAGAAATTATAATAACTTTTTTCTTGTAGCAAATGAACTTTTACGCTATAATGAATACGAAAAAGAGGAGATAGTATGAAAATAGAGTATACATTGTTGAAAAAAGAAAAAAATACAGAAGCAAGACGAGGAAAGATAAAAACCAACTATGGAACATTTGATACTCCAATGTTTATGCCAGTAGGAACGCAAGCTAGTGTAAAAACACTATCTCCAGAAGAATTAAAAGAATGTCATTCCGGAATCATTTTGGCTAACACGTATCATTTATGGTTACGTCCTGGAGAAGATGTGATTAATCATGCTGGAGGACTTCATCAATTTATGAACTGGGATGGTCCCATTTTAACAGATTCCGGTGGCTTCCAAGTATTCTCCTTAGCCAAACCCAAAGACATTAGCGAAGAAGGAGTTCATTTTAAAAATATCTACAATGGAGATTCCCTAATTTTAACTCCAGAAAAATCTATAGAAGTTCAAAATAAATTAGACAGTGATATTGCTATGAGCTTTGATGAATGTGTAGGATTTCCACATACGAGAAAATATGTGGAAGATAGTGTAGAAAGAACCATTCGTTGGGCTAGACGTGGAAAAGAAGCTTTTCATAATGACAGACAATCTTTATTTGGAATCGTGCAAGGAGCAGAGTATGAAGATTTAAGAAAGCATTGTGTAGAAGAACTAGTTAAAATGGATTTTGATGGTTACAGTATTGGCGGAACTGCTGTAGGAGAACCTAAAGATCTTCAGTATAAACAAGTAGAATATTCTTGCAAATACCTACCTAAAGATAAAGTTCGTTATTTAATGGGAGTAGGAGATCCGATTGATATTGTTGAAAATACTATTCGTGGAGTAGATATTTTTGATTGTGTAGCTCCCACTCGTTTAGCACGACATGGACATTTTTATACCATGCAAGGAAAAAAGAATATCAAAAACTCTCAATATAAAGAAGACTTTACGCCAATAGAAGAGGCTTGTGACTGTTATTGCTGTAAGCATTACACAAAAGCCTATATTCATCATTTGATTAAATGTGAAGAAACATTCGGTCAAAGATTATTATCCATTCATAATATTCGCTTTTTAACTAGACTAACAGAAGATTTGAGAAAAGCAATTGAAAATGACACCATTTTAGAATATCGTGAACAATTTATAAAAAATTATTATGAAAAATAAAGACAAGATAACCTCTTGTCTTTATTCGATGAAAAAAATTGGACTATTAGAAACACTCTTAGAAGAGACAGTTGTTTTTTCCAAGCTTTGTGAATCAGAACTTTGAGTAATTGCATTGGTGATTTTAAATAAAGTTTTCGCATTTCCAATCAATGGTTTGATTTGATAGAATACAGGGATAGCTTGATTAATAACACCTAGAGTTTTTCCAGTACTATCTAAAAGGCTATTCCATTTTATTGACTTTAAAAGTTGAAAACCTCGACTGAAAAGGCTTGGATTAGAATAAGGATACATAGTTCACCTCTCTACCTATTATATGTAAACTATAAAAAATGTTTAAATTCAATATTTCAAAAAAAATCAGAATATGTTAAACTATAGGTATTAAGATAGGAGGAATATCAGATGGGATTATTTTCAAAAAATCAGAAAACTCAAGCTGTTCCTACAAACCAAGTTGTACCAAATCCAGGAGTACTAGTGCCTCCTAATCCGCAAGTCCAGGCGAATGCTTACAGTGTTCCTCAACCCCCTGTGCAAGCCCCTCCACAAAAGGATAATGGCTTTCGTTTTTTAAAGAACTATCGTTATACCATCATAAATTCCTCTGGTAAAAAAGAAAGTGGTAATTTCGATGCAGAAAGCGAAGAAGATGTAAGACATTTTTTAGTTTCTCTTCAATACCAAGTTTTGGAAATTAGAGAAAGAAGTAAATTTGATATAGATATTAATATTGGGCACTTTAGTGCAGGAGATTTATCTTTTGCGCTTACTCAATTATCTACATACCTAAAATCAGGAATTCCATTAGTAGAGTCTGTTCGTATTTTAGCAAAACAAACCAAAAAAGCAAATCTTAAGAAAAGCTTTTATCAAATTGTATATGAACTACTAAGAGGAGAAGGTTTATCTACTGCTATGGAAAAGCAGGGAAATACCTATCCTAAATTATTAATTAATATGATAAAAACAGCAGAGATGACAGGAGACTTGCCTTCCATTTTAGATGATATGTCAGATTATTATACATCCATGAATCAAACCCGTAAGCAAATGAAGTCTGCTATGACTTATCCGCTTGTAGTTCTATTTATTGCAGTCGGTGTAGTTTTCTTCATGTTGACTTACCTAATTCCACAGTTCTCCGGATTGTTTGAAGAAAATGGCGCAGAATTACCGCAATTAACATTAACCATTTTAAATAT
The DNA here is from genome assembly GCA_017432645.1 of Bacilli bacterium. Taxonomy (GTDB): domain Bacteria; phylum Bacillota_I; class Bacilli_A; order RF39; family UBA660; genus UBA3789. The sequence goes on along the minus strand of JAFRIU010000045.1, from coordinate 1,765 downwards.
TAGTAATTTTGTACGAAGTTACTGGTTCTGGATTATACTATTTGTCGTAATTTTAGTAATCACATTTTATCAAATATATTCCAACATTCCGAAATTTCGAGAAATCGTTCAAGTTACATTAATGCATATACCAGTTTTAGGAAATATTATCATTTATAATGAAATTGCAAATTACACAAAGACTTTCGCTTCTTTAGTAAACCATGGAGTCTTCATTACAGATAGTATGGAAATCTTATCAAAAATAACAGGAAATGAAGTATATAAAAGAATTATTAAGAACACATTAGAAAACTTAGGCAAAGGAGATTCTATTTCTTCTGCATTCAAAGGAGAGTGGGCCGTTCCGATAGTAGCATATGAAATGATTGTTACTGGAGAAACAACAGGTCAATTAGGAAGTATGATGGAAAAAGTATCCAATCACTTTCAAATGCTCCATAAGAATGTAATTGATCAGATGAAAAGTTTAATTGAACCAATTATGATTTGTCTTTTAGCAGTAATAGTTGGAGTAATTCTACTTTCCATCTTACAACCAATGTTCTCTATTTATAGTCAAATTCAATAAGGAGGTAATGATTGATGAATACATTCTATCTAATTATCTTCTTTCTTTTTGGATTACTAATGGGATCTTTTTATACAGTAGTAGGGCTAAGATTACCCAATAAAGAGAATTTTATAACAAACCATAGTTATTGTGATTCTTGTCATCATTCTCTATCTTTATGGGATATGATTCCGATTATTTCTTATCTTTTCTTACATGGTAAATGCAGATACTGCGGGGAAAGAATCAATCCCGTTTCTAGCTGTATGGAGTTTTTTACAGGAGTGTTGTTTGCCTTATCTTATTATGTTTTTGGAATTTCCTATGAGACTTGGATAGCGATTGGGATCATATCTATGTTTGCCATTTTATCCGTTTCTGATATGACGTATTTGATGATTCCAGATGAAGTATTAATCTTCTTTTCTGGATACTTTCTCATTTTAATTACATTAGAGCATGGAGTAATGCAAGCTCTTATTTCCATTGTCTCAGGATTATTCTTATTTTTTGTTATGTACTTAATCATGATGATTGGAAACTTTCTTTTTCAAAGAGAAAGTCTAGGTGGAGGAGATATCAAAATGATGTTTGTCTTTGGAATCATTCTATCTCCACTTTTAGGAGTCATCTCCATTTTTTTGGCAAGTGCTTTAGCTTTACCATTTTCTCTAATATTACTAGTTCATAAGAGAGAACACTTAATTCCTTTTGGGCCGTTTTTATTACTTAGTTTAATGTTATTATACTTTACTAAGATAGATGCTTCTAGCATTATAAATTGGTTGAAAACACTTTAAAAAGATAGGCAACTATCTTTTTTTATAGAAAAGAATAGATTTTTCGAAATTTTATGATATAATGATTTACAGATCTATGCCGATTTAGCTCAGTTGGTAGAGCAACGCATTCGTAATGCGTAGGTCGAAGGTTCAAGTCCTTTAATCGGCACCATTCAGAATTTTTTGAACATTTTGTTCCATAAATAAATAAAAAGCTTGCATAATGCAAGTTTTTATGGTATTTAGTATTAGCAACAAAAATAAAACAGGTTTAACACGTAGTGAAAAAGGTTCTAGAATTTCTGGTGTGAAGTAAAATTTCAAATTTTAGGATGCGTAAATTTAAAAAGCAAGAATTTCTGGTGTGAGATTTTGCTTACATAGCTAGAATTTCTGGTGTGAAGTAAGGAGGCATAAATTGCTTCCTTTT
>JAFRIU010000044.1 GCA_017432645.1 Bacilli bacterium | reverse complement strand
TGGTGAGGATAAAGCACAAGGAGGAAATATCACAACCAGTTATGATGCGATATTGGAGACAAATTATTATAGTAATCTAGCAGTAGAATATGGTTTAATGACCAATAATAGTATGACTGCTGATCAATGTAGAGCTTTAATCGAACAGCAGCAACAATAAAAGGGGAGAGAAAATGGGAAATTTAACAATGAGCATAAAGAGATTTATGCAAAATAGAAACACTGTTACCGTTGTAGGTGTGATACTAGCCATTCTTGTTTTATACTTTGCTTATACAGCGCGAGTAAACATGGCAACAAAACCAATTTCTGTTCCTTATGCAACGGAGCAGATATCATCTGGTCAAAAAATAACGGAATCCATGATATCTACTCGTGCTGTTCCTCGTTCTATGATTGAAGGAGAAGTACTTTTAAATAAAGCAGATATCATGAATAAATATGTATCAGGAGATACAGTTATTCCAAAAGGAAGTCTTTTCTATAAACGTTCGGTTGTAGAAAAAGAACAAAAAGATGCCGATTCCTCTCTTTCTAAGCCAGTAGGATGGGTATCTGAAAAATTGCTAGTAAATACAACAACTACTTATGGAAACTCTATTTATCCAGGAGACTATATTGATATCTGGGTAAAAATCGTTTACAAGTATTCAGACGAAGAGCTTACATATGCAGATACAAGAAATGCCAATAAGATTCGTTATGGTAAACTATTCTCTAACGTTAAAGTACTTGCAGTATATGATTCTGTAGGTAGAAATGTCTTTCAAAATATAGATGAAAGAAGAACTCCTTCTTATATCATGATAGCTTTACCAGAAGATTACGACTCTTTACTTAAAAAGATTGAAAAATTAAACATCTATGAAGCTGTTATTGAGATTGTTCCAACAAATGGCGGCTTAAAAGATGAACCAGATGAAATTGAATTGGTTAGTGAAGACATTGCCAACTTTATTAATCAAAATACAACCAGCAATGATTAATAGAAGGAAAGGGGATTAATAAAAATGGGAAACTTAGCAATGAGTATAAAAAAAGCCGTGCAAAGTAAAAATATTGTTACTTTGATAGGAATGGTTTTAGTAATTGGAATATTATATTATTGCTATAATTGGAGAATCCAAAGCGCTATAAAACCAATTACTGTACCATACGCCAAAGTCCAGATTTCGGCAGCTACACAAATAACGGAATCTATGATTGGTGAAAGAAAAGTAGATCCTTCTATGACATCAGGAGGAGGAGTACTTACTACAAAAGGAGAGATTATTGATAAATATTCTGCAGTAGATACCATTATTCCAAAAGGAAGTTTATTCTATGATCGCTCTGTAGTAGAAAAAGAACAATTACCAAATAGCATTATCTTTGATTATCCAGCTGGATATGTATTATATAACCTACCAGTAGATATTTCTTCATCATACTTCTATACCATTAGACCAGGTGATTATATCGATATCTATGCTTATATTAACTATAAGTATACAGATCCAAATTCTACAGACAGTGGGGGATTGTCTTATGGAAAAATTATTTCAAATGTAAAAGTTTTAGCCATTAAAGATTCCTCCGGACAATCTGTATTCAGAGATAATGATGAAAGAGGAATACCTGCTATGATGATCTTTGCTTTACCAGAAGATTTATATGAAATGCTTCGTAAAGCAAGCTATATGAGAACTTATGATACAAAAATCGAAATCAAAGACTCAGAAGCAACATACAAAGATGATCCAGGAGAAGTCACTTTGGTAAATGATAAATTTGCCGAATTTGTTAGAAATAATACAGCTTGGGCAGATTAAAAAGAAAAAAAGAAAAAAGGGATGTGAGAGAACGTGAACGAAAACATATTTGACAAGTTAGACTTTGGTCCATTTCGTTCCTTATTAGATAATGATGATATAACAGATATATCCTATGACAATGGGGGACAAATATGGATTCGTTCTCTAACTCAGGGATCACTACGTGTTGAAGTAGAAGGTGCCACTCCAGAATTTGTAGAAAAGCTTGCGTTCCAGTACTCTAACGTAATGGGAACGACATTCAATAATGCCAAGCCATTTTTAGATGCCGAATCTGCCGAGTTACGTATGAACTTTGTTCATCAATCTATTGCGACCAATGGAATCGCTTTGGTTATTCGTAAAACGCCAGCTAAAATTCGTTTGGAGAAAGATAAATTAATTCAAGAAGATTATTTCACTCCAGCCATCCACGACTTTTTAATTAAGTGTGTGGAAGGACACTGTAATATCATGGTAGCCGGAGAAACTGGTTCTGGTAAAACAGAGTTTGTAAAATATTTAGCAAGCCATACCAAAACAAATGAAAAGATTATTACGATTGAGGATACATTGGAACTTCACTTGGATAAGATCTTTCCACAAAGAGATATTGTCGCTATGAAAACAAATAACGTAGCTAGCTACACAGATGTACTAGTTACTTGTATGCGTCAGAATCCAAAATGGATTCTACTATCAGAAGTTCGTTCCGCTGAAGCAGTTACAGCGGTTCGAAACTCAATCTCTTCTGGACACAATATTTTATCCACAATCCATGCGGATAAAGCTTCCGCTATTCCATATCGTCTTTACTCCTTAATGGAAACAGACTTGGATGTACATCAATTCTTATCAACGATTTATCGTTATATTCAATTAGGAGTACATATCAAAGCGTTCTATAGTAAAGAATATGGAAAATTCCATCGTGAAATCGATGAGGTTTGTGAATTCTATGTAGATGATGACAATGTACCAAAGCACAGAGTGATTTATCAGAAAATATTTGGAAAACCAATGATGTGTAAACCAAGTGCACACTTACTAGAGTACTTGGAAAATCAAAATATAGAAGTAAGAAGTGTAGTCAATGACTTACCAGATGAATTACCAATCAAGGAAGTTGTTGATATGAATATGGAACAAGTAGCAAATGAAGAAGCAAAAAGAAAAGAAGAGGCAGTAACTACAGAGGTGAAGCAAGAATCTCCACAATTAACAACACCTGTGGAAAACGTTCCTGTTACACCAGTAGTTCAGCCACAACCTAGCATTGCTCCTACATTAAGCGCTCAACCAACAGGAGGAAATCAAAATATTACTAATCCAGTACTAAACGCTAATCAATTTGCGAAGCTAGACGGATAGAAAGGAGTTTGATTATGTATATAGAAGAATTAGGAATTATTATCTTCTTTGTAATAACGATTTACTTATACAGAAACTATAAGGGTGAAAACGTTGGAAAATATATTGTTAATCAAGCTCAAGGAATGTATGATAGATTTTCTCCTTATTCTTTCAAAGTAGTCCGTGAAAAAACAAAACAATTAGGACAAGAGTATACTCCTAGACAGTATGCTATTCAAGTAGCTATTTTTGCATCCTTTGCAGCAGTAGTTACCTATTTATACTTCTATAATCTAATTATTAGCATTATTTATGCAGCGATTGCGATAGCTTTCGTACCATATTTATCCTATTTAAGATGTAAAAAGGTGTATTCAGAATTCTTATTTGAACAAATTCAAGTATATACATCCAATACGATTATGGAATTTGCTACTACTCAATCTTTTGTAAAAGCACTAGAAGGAGTAGCTAACTCAGGTGTGTTAGAAGATCCAGTATTAAGTGATGTAAGACAAATGATTCAAATGAGTTATGACAATGGTACCATAGATGAAGCATTAGATTATATGAGCAAATTATACCCGTATTATATTGTAAAAAACATGCACCAATTATTCTTACAGATTACCAAAGAAGGTGCTCAAAACTCAGCTGATTCTCTAGAAAACATGCAACAAGATATCGATATGCTTGTAGAAAGTGTATATCGAGATAGAATTGAAAGAGCATCTTTCCACAAAAACTTCTTAACATTTGGAGTTACCCTGTATTTGTTGGTCATGCTAGTACAGTATTTATTAGGAAATGAAACCTATTTGGTATTACTACAAAGATGGTATATTCAGGTTCTTATGCACGGAGTTTTAATTATAAATACCTATTTCCTTTTAAAGGGAGAACGATACTATAATGAGAATGTAGGTGCTGAATAATGGAAATACTAGTTGTAGGTGCGATTATTATATTTGTTTTAATGTATAATAATACGATTGATAAAAATAAATTTTTTGCAGATAATCAAAAATATTTGGAAGCCTTTAAAGAAGAGGATTATCAATTCTTAGTTTATGCCAAATATGGAGAAGATGTAGATGTAAATCAATTGTATTCTAAGAGAGTTACCTATGCGTTTGTTGCTTTTTTAATCGTATTAGTATTAACTCTTACGAATACCAATTCAGTAGAAATTATCAACTCTCAATTCTTTTTAAATGTTGTAATTTCACTAGTTTTTGCTGTTGTAGTATTTAAACTTCCTTATACACAGTTAAAAGGTTACTATAAACAACACTTACATGAAATCGATGTAATGTTACCTTACTATTTAAAGAGCTTAGAGATTTTGATACAACACTATACCGTTCCTGTTGCTCTTGGAAAATCTATTAATGATGCCCCTGATATTTTCAAACCAGGACTAAGACACTTAATAGATAGAATCAATGCTGGAGATTCTACGGTAGATCCATACATGGAATTTGCCAATACTTATCCAGTAAGAGATTCAATGAGAATGATGAGATTACTATATCGTTTAGGAATCGGTTCTCAAGAGAGAAAACAAGAAAGATTAATGATGTTCTCAAGAACAGTATCTAGTTTGCAAAATAAAGCCCGTGAGACAAAATACAAAGAAAGATTGAGTCACATGGAAAATCAAACAATGGTTATGTTAATCGTAACAGGAATTGGAGTTATGTTAATCATTTTAATATCTATGATGATGATGTTCTAGAGAAAAAATGATATTGTTATTGTGATATAATTTTGTTATACTATAAATATACTAGGAAAGGATGTGGATAGAATGAAGGCAGCTACAGGAGAATTAAACTTAACAGTTATTACTTTAATTGCCATTGCAGCAGTAATCGGATTTTTCTGGTTAATGTGGCCAAGAATCAGTGAAGCTATTAATAGTCAATGGAATAATATCAGCACCAGTAATCAAGAAAATCGTCCTTATAACTAATAAAAAGGATAAAATATGTATTAAAGATTCTATAAGGAGGAAGGAAAATGAAAGATGCTTTTGGCGGAATTATGAATATCATGTTAATTACTGTATTTTTAGTAATTGTTTCTGGAATTCTAGGCTTCATTGTTTGTTATAGCAAAGCCTTTCGAATGAAAAACATCGTGATTTCAAATATCGAAAGATATGAAGGGTCACAATCTTGTTTTAAACTAAGTGATAATTCTGCCTGCAGTAAGAGAATTATGGAATTCGCTAAAGGCATCGGCTATTCTCCATCTGGATTTCATTGTGATGATGGATACAAAGAAGTTCAAAACAGTGAAGGAAGAGTTATATTTTGCTACACTGCAAACACGACAGAAAATAGACATGTTGTCTATTCTGTATTGACAAAAGTAGACATTAATATTCCGATTATTGACAAGATAATGGGAATGCCATTTTTCCAAATCAAGGGAGATACTAGAGTAATTAATAGGTAGGTGATAAGATGAGAGATGCCTTAGGAGGAACAGTTACATTGGTAATTATTGTTTTCTTCATAGTAGTAGCATTAGGATACGCAGCTTTTAACGTTAATTATACGAAAGCATTCCGAATGAAAGATAAAATCATTGCCACCTATGAAGATTATTCTGGAAACTGTACATCAGAATGTATGAAAATCATTGAAAACTATGCTCAAAAAATAGGTTATGTCCCATATAAATTAGATTGTCCAGGTACAGATTGGCACGTTCAAAAAGGAGACTATTTCTCACAAGGTTTATATTGTGAAAAAGAAGTATCTGTTTCGGGTAATTCTAACAGTTCAGATTTCGATGAAATTAAAGGAAAAACAGGATCATCTGACATGAAGTTAAGAAAATATTATAGAATCATTACCAAAATCAATTTACAGGTTCCTGTAATTAGTAATATTTTGGATTTTAAGTTTCTTTACATATATGGAGATACTAAAACATTTGAAATAGAGTAAAAGGTGTGAATAAGGAATGAATGTTATTGTCGCAAATGAACAACAAAATAACTTGGCAAATTTAGATGTAGATATCATCAAGAATATGTCAGGTTGTTATGATGCTGCGGAAATAGTAGAAATGTTTAAAAGCTTTTTCTATAATAAAATGATTTTAGATGTTACTGCTATGAAACAGTACAAAGAAATACAAACATATAAAACATTGACAGAAGGATTAGATCCTGAGAAAATTGTTTTCTTATTACCAGAAGGAAGTTCCTTATGTACTCCCAATTTTTTGGGACATTTAATTTCTATGGGAATTTATAATTTCACGACGAACTTAAATGGTGTAAAGTATCTACTAAAAAAATCGAATACTTTAAAAGACGTAGAGCACATTCAAAAAATGGCTTCTTCTGAGTCTAAAAGGGAAGAAGAAAGCGAAAAAGAAAAACATGAAACAAGTATTACAAGTGTATCTGCCAAATTACAAGAAGGAACCGCAATAATTGGTTTTAAAGATGTGACAGAGCATGCAGGTGCTACTACACTGATTTACATATTAAAAAAAGAATTGGCTTCTACATATGGCAAAGATAGTGTCTTTGCAATAGAAGTAGGACGTAGTGATTTTCAATTACTAAATGATAAACAAATGATTTCAGCACAAGAAATAGAAGTAAAAAATACGATTTCTAAATTAGAAAATGCTAAAATCATATTAGTGGATTTAAATAATTGCAGTGATGATAGTTTTTGTGGAGATATTATTTATCTAATGGAACCAACAACATTGCGATTAAACAAATTAGTAAGAAGAAATCAAAATATTTTTCAAAAATTAAAGAATTGTAAAGTTGTGTTAAATCAAAGTTTATTATTAAATAATGATGTTTCAGACTTTGAAGGAGAAGCCGGAATAAAGGTATTTTATAACTTGCCACCATTAGATGAGAGAAAGAGAAATGCCATAGTTCATGACTTTTTATCTAAATTGGGGTTGATTCACAAAACGGACGAAAATGCTGGAGAGTCCAATCGAATCTTTGGTTTGTTTCGTCGCTAATTTGTTGACAAATAAATGAGATTATACTATAATGTTATTCGAAGGAGAGGTTGTTATGTCAAGTTTAATTTTAATTGGATCTGATCTTAGCGTTTGTGGAGGTTTACTAGAAGTTGTTAAAGTTATTTACAAACTTATTAGTATTTTAATAGTTGTAATTCCTATTATCTTAGTTCTTTTAGGAACCTTCGATTTAGGAAAAGCAGTTATGGCAAGTGATGAAAAGGAAATCAAACAAGCACAAAATCTACTTATCAAGAGACTTATTTATGCAGCTGTTATTTTCTTTGTACCAACACTAGTAGGAGTAGTTATGAATATACTAGCTTCTGGAAAGAGTGATGAGACTGCAGAAATCGATCCAAGCAGTTGGAAAGCTTGCTGGAAAGCAGCACAAAATTAATGACAATTAATAGCAATTTGATTGCTATTTTTTTTTTGTTCTGATATACTTAATATGATATAATATGCACTGAAAGTGGAGTGTTTTTATGAAGAAAAAAAAGATATTAATTTTCGGTATAATATCTATTTTGTGTTTACCAATAGTAACACAAGCAAAAACAGCTATACCAATACTAGCTTGTGAAAATACCTTATTAGGAAGTACAGCAAATCAAAAATCAGTTGCATGGCTTATTCAAGAAGTATTGAATATTATCAAAGTAGTAGGACCTATTTTAGTCGCTGTACTAAGTGGAGTAGAGTTTGTTCAAGTCATCGCTAAAGGAGATGACGAAGCAATGGGAAAGGCTCAAAAGAAATTAGTTACAAGATTAATCTTAATCGCATTACTTTTCCTTTTACCTGTCATAGTAGAAACCCTTCTAAAGATATTTGGACTTATGACAGATAGTGTATGTGGATTAAATTAAAAAAGAGGTGATGAATAATGATAGATACAGTAACAGACGGACCTGGGATCATTCAAGGCTTTTTAAGAGCTCTATCCATATTTGATAGAGTAGCATTTGGAATCTTAGAAGTAGCCTATCGACTATTCTTTTTAGTAACATCATCTGTAGATGACTTAATAAAAGGAACTACAGTTGCAGATTTTTTTGGAAGAATTCAATTAATATTAGGCGTTTTCATGATGTTTCAATTAGCAATTACCATTCTAAAAGGAATTATGGATCCAAATAGCTTTACAAATGAGAAAACAGGAGCAGGAAACATCATCATGAGGATAATGACTTCTTTATTAATTTTAACTTTAATTGTTCCTATTAGTATTTCCAATCCTGGAAATGATTACGAAAAAGAAATTAGTGCCAATGGTATTTTATTTGGAACCTTATATTCCTTACAACATCGTATTCTAGAAAATAATACTTTAGCAAAACTAATTATAGGAGAAGATGATGTAGGTGCTTTTTCTGCAAGTAGCGCCAATGGTCAAAGTGCAGCAGACAGTGAAGAAATGAAAAAATCTGCTAGAATCATTACTTCCACCCTTGTAAAAGTATTTTATAGAATCAATTTAAAAGAAGGAGCAACAGATGATCAGAATCAAAGTAACTACATGTGTAACGAATCTTATGCAGATTACAAGAAAGTTGATGTAGAACCACAAAAAATTATAGGCATGGTTGATGATACTTGTATGGTTGGATTAGACAAAAGATATAAATTAACCTATGTTCCAATTATTCCGGCTCTTTTAGGGGGATTATTCGCAGCCCTTTTCTTAAGTTTTATCATCGATATTGTCATTCGCTCTGCAAAACTAACATTTTTACGTTTATTAGCACCAATCCCAGTAATTAGTTATATGGATCCAAATGGATCGAAAGATAGTTCCTTTAATTCTTGGGTAAAGTTACTGACTTCAACTTATTTGGATTTATTTACAAGACTTTTAGTTCTTTACTTTAGTATTTTCATGATTCAAGAGATTTTTGCCAAAGGATCCGTTGCATTTGTAAAAAATGGAGGATTTATGGGAGCCCTTGTAAATATCATTATTGCAATTGGTTTACTTGTATTTGCAAAAGATGCACCTAAGTTCTTAAAGCAAATGTTAGGTATCAAAGACGATGGAGGAAGAGGATTCTTCCAAGGTGTTGGAGAAATTGCAGCCGGAGCAGCCATCGGAATGGGAGCGATTTCAGGCTATGTAGCAAATGCCAGAAGCGCACAAATGTCACAAAAAGCCAATCATAGATCAGGGACAAGTGTTAGAGACAGATTGGAACAGTTTGGATCTGGACTTTTTGGAGCGGCAAGTGGAGTTGGAACAGGTGTATCAGCAGCATATCAAGCTAAAAGCAATCCTAGTAAAGCAGCATACGATGCTATGGCAAAAAGACGAGCAGAAGCCATTGCAATGGGCGCTGCAGGATCAACCTTAGGTGGTAGAATTATGTCAGGACTATACCAATTTGGTAGAGGAAATACGCATTCGGCAGATTTAAAGAGAGAAGTAGAAGAATTAGAAGCACAGCAAAAAGCAGTCGAAGCAGAACAAAAATTTGCAGAAAGCAAAGTTGGAAAGTATGGATGGAACTCTGGTACATTCCATAAGAGTATTGGCCAAGCAAGAGATAGTAGTGGAAACCTCGTTTCTCTGGATGGGGTCAGGTTTAATTGGAAAGCGGCGGAAGCCAGCTGGCAAACAGCTAAATCAACTCATCAAAGCGTAGTAAAACTAAAAAGTATGGATGGAACAGAATATACAATAACGATGGATCAAGCTAACGCACAAATGGGATCATTGAAGAAATCTAACTGGGAAAATATGGTAGATGAATGGTCAAAAGCAAATGGGGCAGATGCAAAAATTAAACATGGATCAATAGAGTATGACATAGCTGGAGACGATACGGCGTTAGAATTTTTGGCTTTACACAGAGATACAGTTGAAAAAACAGGTGGAAGAGAATATAAAGAATATGTAGATGCTTCTGGAAAGACAGTAACTGTTCATGAACAAATTGATAGGCGTGCTAACGATGCAAAACAAACCTTGCCTGATATGAAAAGAAAACTTGCTACTGTTGAAGCAAATGACCGTTTCTCTGCTAATAAGAAATCATAAAAGGAGTGTGATAGTTAGTGAATCATGAATTTTTGATTCCGGCTAATACAAAAAGGGGAAAATTAATATTAGGTTGGTTTCGACCTTTCGACCTTTTATTGTTTAGTTGTGGATTGTTAGTATCATTCATACTACTGGCATTCATGCCAATCGGTAGTACTTTGGTTACCATCTTGGTGTTGTCCCCTGCATTAATTACTGGCTTTCTGGTAATGCCAGTACCTAATTATCACAACATGTTAACGGTAATCATTGAAATATATAACTTTTTGACAAAACCTCAAACATATCGATGGAAAGGATGGTGTTATAAAGATGGCAACACAAAACCAAAGAAGTAGTTTCACAGAAGACTGGTTACCAGTTCGTGGAATTCAAAATAATATGATTATTACAAGAGATAATTACAAAGTAACAGGAGTAAAAATTTATCCTAAAAATATTTTTATCTTAGATGATCAAACACAAGAGAATATTTTGCTAAACCTAAGAAATTTCTATAATACAATAGATTATGAATTCTGGTTAGTAGTTGCGGATAGGCCAGTAGACATTTCTGTATACATGTCTCAAATGCAATTATTATTAAATAACACATCTTCTCCTGTTATTCGTAAGTTGATTATGCAAGACATTCAAAAAGGAGATCAATTTATTCAGAATAATGTTGTGGATACAGAATACTATTTCTTATTCAAAGCAAAAGATCCGGATGTTTTACAAAAAAGAGTTCGCCAAATGATTAATTATTTGGCCACTTGCGGATTAAATGCATCTTTAGTAACCAATTCTGATTTGAGATTAATTCTAGATAACTTCCTAAATGGAGGAAAAACGACTGAGTTTGGGACGGTGATGCCAGTATGAGTACAGGACTAAGAAGCCAATTGGCACCAAAAGGATTACATTTTTCTGCTGGTGATTTCTTCATTAGTGATAAATATGCAACAATTTTAACCGTAATTTCTTATCCAAAGTATATTACACCTGGATACTTATCTTCTCTAACTAACATGAGTGGAATTAAAATAGTGATTAAACATATTCCAGTCCCATGGCAAGATATGAGCAAGATGTTAAATAGACAGATTGCGGAATTAAAAGAAAAATATCAAAATGAAAAAGATCAAACAGCTAAAGAAAAAATTCGTCAAGATGCAGAAAGCTTAGAGTACTTTACTTCTATGCTAGCTGCAAGTCAGTCTCGTAACTTTGATTTTCAAATGCATATTATGATCACTGCAGACACGAAAGAAGATTTGGAATTAAAGAAAATGAATGTAAAGAATTATTTGGATGCAATGGAATTACGTGCCGTATCTTTACGTTTTGAACAGGAAAAAGTATTGAAGTCTATTCTTCCAGTTTTCCCTGCTCAAGATATTGAGGAACGTGTTGGAACTCCAATTCCTTCCTTGACAATTGCTGCTATGTATCCATTCATCTTCGATAGTTTAAAAGATCCAGGATTATCTACATTACTTGGTGTAGATTTCTCTGGAGGAGTGGTTTTATTCAACCAATTCTTATACAAAATTCGTAAAGAAAACAATAGAAATAATGCCAATATGATTATTCTAGGAACATCTGGTTCTGGTAAATCAACAGCAGCCAAATTGTTACTAAGAAGTCATATTAGAAATGGATATCAAATTGTTATTATCGACCCAGAAGATGAGTTCCGTGAAATTACAACGACTTATGGTGGAGATACGATTGATATTGGAAAAGGTGGAGACTTTGGATTAATTAATCCATTAGAAGTTATTATCGATGTAGATGATGAAGAAATCAAACAAGGTTTAGGATATACAGTATTAACAAGAACCTTACAATTCTTGAAAGCATTTATGAGGTATTATGATCCATCTATCGAAGAAGATGTATTAACGATGTTCTCTGAAATCGTTCAAGATACTTATAGAAGATTTGGTATTGATTTCAATACGGATTTTTCTAATTATACTTCAAATGATTATCCAACATTCAGTGATGTATATGCTACTATTCGTGGTAAGTTAATGTCTATGACAGAACAAACACAAGAAAGAGATATCATGGAGAGACTAGAATTAAAGGTAAGACCAATTGTAAATGAATTAAAATTCTATTTTGATGGACATACCACAATTACAAAAGATAGCGATTTCATGGTATTTAATATTAAAGAGTTGATGAATAGTGATTCAACAGTTAGAAATGCTTTATTCTTCAATGTATTAAAGTATGCTTGGGGATTGTGCTTAGATTTCAATGTCAATACCGTTTTAATGGTAGATGAAGCACACGTATTACTTGGCGATAATAATGCCTTAGGAGCAGATTTCTTATCTCAACTTCAAAGACGTGCTCGTAAATATAATACAGGAACGGTTATTATTACGCAGCAACCAAGTGATTTTTCTAATCCGGCAGTAATCACACAAGGAAAAGCAATTTTTGATAACTCTTCTTACTACTTAATAATGGGCTTAAAGAAACAGGCAGTAGAGGATTTATCACTATTAATCGATTTAAATGATAATGAAAAAGAAAGTATCAAACATTATTCTCAAGGAGAAGCTCTACTTGTTTGTGGAGATAGACGTATGAGAATCAATGTTGCAGTAACGCAAGAAGAATTAGATTCCTTTGGAATAGGTGGAGGATTCTAAAAGGTTAGGTGGTGATTGAGAATGGCATCTTATAGAGCAAGTCGAAATGATGGTGAACTAAGTGAAGAAGAACAAGAAAACGCTCGAAATGCACAAGCAGCTAAGGGAGCTTTGAAAACAGCCGGTAAAGGATCAAAAATTGCAAAAGGAGTAGATATTGCAGATAACATAACAGGAGGAGCAATATCAAGGACAGCGGGAAAAGCAATGACAAAGACCGGTAAAATTGGAAGAAGGCTTACCCAAGGCGCAGGATTGATGTCAGGAATCAATCATCTAGCAAAAAGAGATGGACAATCCTCTTCTGGAAACAATGCAGGATCCCCTGTATCCAGAGAACAAGCGATAAACAATAATCGTGGAGGAAATTCTTCAACTCCAGAAGAAGAAAATAAAAAAGGTAAAGGAGAGCCAAAAAGCTCTCCTTCTTCAAAAGGAGGAGAAAAAGACAAAAAAGATTCTCCTCAAGATAAATCACCTAATGAAAATCAGAATAATTCCGATTCTACAGCTTTAGATAAAACAAAGGGAGGAAAAGCAAAAATTGGTGCTAGGATTCCACTAAAAATAGTAGTAACAATCCTTGCTTTTTTAATTCCAATTATGATTCTTTTCTTACTCATCTTCACACTTATGGGAGGAGTTGCTTCCGTTTTTGGTGAATTTGAAGATGCGATTGGAATTAGCAGTAGAATTGGTGCAGATACTGGTGGAATTGAATATGAAACAGACGATGATGAAAGACTTGCTTTTTATGATCGGGTAAACAAAGTAGTTCAAGATAAAGGACAAGAAGGACTTCTAGTTTATGCGTTAAACATAACAGCATTTTATCATGTAATGATGAATTATAATGATAACTTAGAATATAAGAGCTTTTCCGAGGCACAGATTCGAGCAGTAGCGGATGCTACTTATATGTATGAGCAAAGAGAAGACATTAGTTATTTACTAGATGATATAGGCTGGTATCTGCCACAAACAACACAAGAAGAAAGAAAAGTTTTAGTAGATGAAATTTATAAATATGTAGAGGACTACAAGAATTTTATTGGAGAAACCAAGATAGAGTGTACCTATTCAAGTGGAAGTTGTACTTATAATATTAATAAAGGATACTACTTTTATGACTTAACCACTCAGCAGATAAAAGGGGAAGGGTACAAGGTAGAAAAAATCAGTCCAAAAGATATCCAAGTACGCTTAATTGGATGTGATGGAAAACCAATAGAAGAGGAAGCATTGGTTCCTTTTGAAAAATTTGTTTTTGGAGTAGCATATGGAAGTAAAAAAACTACTTCGGAAGAAGTTTTTAAGTCTTATATGATTGGTATGAGAAGCTATCTCTTAGGAATGCATAAAGCAACTAAAATCGCCATCATAAATGATAATAGAAGATTGGCTAATATCGATAAAGAAGACTGGTTAACTCTAAAAATTGAAAAGGAACAGTGGATTTTACAAGCATCAGCTTGTGCAGTAAATAGTGTTTATCAATACTGTGATCCAGATCAAGGATGTTCTGGAGATAAATATGGAAATCTTCGCAGTGGTACCAGTAATTTAGGTGGAGCTTCATACTCGATTCAGAAGAAAGAGCCATTAGATAAAGATTCTCCACTTAGAAAATATGCTTTAGAAACAGAAGGAGAAGTTTTAAAAACTTCCAATGGATATATTGCTGTTACTCCTATCTATAAGTGGGACCTATCCATTTATGAAGGGAAAAATTTCAATTATAAACAAGTTTTATTATCCATTTATCATGATGATAACTTAACACTAGCAAAAAACAGTTGTACAAGTGATTTGGATACTCCACAGTGTATTTCAACAGGTGAATTTTCAACATGGAAACAAAAAGGAGAATCTTGGAGTGGTGTTCAAATGGGAAGTAGTGGGAAAACAATAGGTGACATAGGATGTCTAGTAACATCTGTTGCCATGCTAATTGCAAAAAGTGGAGTACCAACTACGATTTCAAACTTCAATCCAGGAACATTTGTAGAATTTTTAAATAAAAATGGTGGTTTTGATTCATCCGGTAATTTCCAATGGTATGCCGCTACAAAAGCTGCTCCAGAATTCAGATATATGGGGCAATTAGACGTTCACCTAATGTCAGATGCTGATAAACTAGCAAGAATAAGGGAGTTAGCCAATACGAAAGGTTATTATGTAGTAGCAGAAGTAAAAGGAAGAACAGGACAACACTGGGTAGCAATCGACTCTGTAACTGGAAATAATATCAATATGATGGATCCAGGTAGTAAAGCCACTAACATGTGGAATGAATACCCATCCTACAATACTTCTACTTTAGCTTATTACAAAACGAATTAGGAGAAGAATATGCAAAATAAAAAAGTATATATTGTTTTAATCGTTATTTTCCTTGTTTTCTTTTGCATCATGTTTTTTACATACGCTATACCAAATATAGAAAAGGAAAAAGAAGAACTAGTTTTAATTGTAGATAATGACACTGCATGGGAAAGACAAAGTAATAGATGGATAAACCTAGACTCTACTTCTAAGACAAGTTTGAATTGGCAAAACTTTACGGTTTATTTAAATCAAAAAAAATCAGGAAATTACTATTTATGGTATGATGAAAAATGGTATGCATTTAATGAAAACAAAGAAGCAGTGAACTTAGAAGGTTCTTTACTAGCATATCAATCAAATTATGAAATCTCCATATTGAATTTCCAAGAGCAAGAAATAAATAGTGATGCTTATATACAAAAAGTTTTATCTAGTCATAATTTAAGTACAAAAAGTAAATTAACTTCTTCGTATAAAGCATCCGTTGATTTTGATCAAGACGGACAACTAGAAGAGTTTTATGTTATTTCTAATGCATTTTCAACAGATTTTCAAGCAAGTACAATTTTTTCCTTTGCCTTCATGGTAAAAAATAATAGTATTTACATGATTTTTGAAGAGATAGGAACAGATTATTACAGTGCTTGCAAACCATATTTTCATACATTTATAAACACGGATAAAGAAATGCCATATGAAGTAATTCTAAATTGTGGAGGATACAGTTTAGAAAGTCAAAAAACAAATCTTTATCAATTTCAAAAAAATAAATTTCAAAGCTTAATTTATAATTAAATAAATAATGACAGTCTTAAAAACTTAAGATATAATAAAGAAGAAAAGGAAGTGTATAGGATGAAGCTTAAATTTCGTGCCGATCCAGAAGATTTAATGATGTTTGTTGCATTCGCAATATTCTTATTATACATAGTAGCAATAGGAGTAGTGAATGTACACACGTTTGCAACAGAAGGACATTTATCAGGACTAAATCCGTTTCCAGCCTTTTCTCCTAGATTCTTGTTTTCTACAATCTTTTTGTATTTATTATTCTTGGGTGGATTACTAGTTAGTGTTAGCTCTCATTTCTTTGAAAGAGAAGAAGGCTTTGGCTTCAGTGCCACAAGAAAAGATAAAGGATATTCTAGATGGGCAAAAGATAAAGAAATTCAAGAAGAATTAGTAAGAGTACCTCTTACTGCAAAGAATTTTAAAGCAGCAGGAGTACCATTAATATTAAAAAAAGAAGAAATGTGGGTAGATAATGGAGAATATCACTCTTTAGTAATCGGAGCTACTGGTTCTGGTAAAACACAGGGAATTATTCTTCCTATGGTTCACAGTTTATGCAAAGCAAGAGAATCTATGATTATTACCGACCCGAAAGGTGAGATTTACGAAGGAAATGCAGAGATGCTTCGTAAAAGAGGATATCAAATACTTTTATTAAACTTCCGTGATCCACAAAATGGTAATGCCTGGAATCCTATGGCTATGCCATATAAATTATATAAAGAAGGAAATCATGATAAAGCAATCGAATTACTAGATGACCTTGCCTTAAATATTTTGTATGATGATACAAATAAAAATGCAGATCCATTCTGGGAAAAGACATCAGCTGACTACTTTTCAGGAGTTGCTTTAGGATTATTCGAAGACGCCAAAGAAAATGAAATTAATATTAACAGTATTTCTTTAGCAACAACAGTTGGAGAAGAAAAATTCGGAGGATCTACCTATATTAAAGAATACTTCGGTCTAAAAGACCCCGGAAGTGCTGCAGCAATTAATGCATCTAGTACCATCATGGCACCAAATGAAACGAAAGGTAGTATCCTATCCGTATTTAAGCAAAAAGTAAAACTATTTGCTTCTCGTGATAATTTATCAGAAATGTTATCACACTCTGATATCGATTTGGAAAGCATTGGAGAAAGACCAACAGCTGTTTTCATTGTTATTCAAGATGAGAAGAAAACATATCATTCATTAGTAACAATCTTAATTAAACAAATCTATGAAACATTAATTTCTACTGCGCAAAAGCATGGTGGACAATTGCCAGTTCGTACGAATTTCTTACTAGATGAGTTTGCTAACATGCCTCCTCTAAAAGATGTTACGACAATGATTACTGCTGCACGTTCTAGAAAAATTCGTTTTACGATGATTATTCAGAACTTTGCTCAATTAGATTCTGTTTATGGAAAAGAAGATGCAGAAACCATTCGTGGTAACTGTGGTAACATCATTTACTTAATCACAACAGAATTAAAAGCATTAGAGGAAATATCTAAAATGTGTGGAGAAGTAAAATCTAAAAAAGATGATAAAACGGCATCTACACCTTTAGTTACCGTTTCTGATTTGCAAAGGATGAAGCAATATGAAGTAATTATTATGCGAATGAGAAAACAGCCATTTAAGACAAAAATAACTCCAAATTATAAATTGGATTGGGGAGAAAAATATCCAGTTGCCAAATATCCAACTAGAAAGAAAGAAGAAGTACATACATTTGATATCAAAGAATTTGTAAAAAATGAAAAGAAGAAAAAACTATTAGAGATGATGAATTCAGCAGATGGATCAGATAAAGAAATTTCATCTTTACCAGATTCTCTACCAAGATCGAATCCTTTTGTGGCCGCTCTGCCTTCAGATATGCAAGCAGTAAGACAGCAACGCCCACAACAAATTCCAGATTTTCTAACAAGAGAAATGAGTCCTGTATCAGAAGAAAGAAGAATGCCATCTTCTCCATTTGGAATGATGCCATCAGGTTATGCCACACCGTTTAGAAAAGAAGAAATAGAAGAGGAAGATGACTTAGGATTTGATGTAGATGAGTTGGTAAAGAAGATTGATGCCAAAATTGCCGAGCTTGAAGAAGAAGAAAGAAGAGAAAAAGAACAGGCCAAAGAAAAAGAACAACAGGAAGTGGCACCAGTTGAAGAAAAAGAAGAACCAAAAGATGCGGATATAGTAGATTCAAAAGAAGAGCCAAAAGAAGAACAAGTAGAAGAAAAGAAAGACACTTTAAAACTGGATGATGATACCTCAGATGATGACGATGATTTCTTTGATGATTTTTTTGACAACTAATAGAAGAAAGGAGAACATAATATGAGTAATTTTAAAGTAGTAAAGAAGAAAGAAGAAACAACAACAGAAAGAGAAGAAGAAACTGAAGAAGAGGAAGAGTCAAGTTCAAAGAAAAAAGAAGAATCTTCTATTTCTCGCAAAAAAATGATTAGATTTATGCTTATCGTTTTCTTGGGAACAGTTGGCTTATTACTAATTTTATTTATCATTTCTAGTCTTTCTCCTAGACATTATACATATACTGAGGTAGAAGAAATTTTAAAAGTAGCAGCTCAATCTTATTTCAAAGATCATCCAGATAATTTGCCAAAAAGTGAACAAAGTGCTGTAGAAATTGATTCTACTAGACTAGCAGCAGAAGGTAAAATGAAAAATCTATCAGAGTATTTAGATGATGCATGTACTGGAAAAGTACAAGTTCAAAAAGTGGATTCTAGCTATGTTTATATTCCATATTTAAACTGTGGTGAAGCATATTCAGCAGTAGAATTCTACAATAAAGTACTTGCTGATAATCCAGTAGTATCGAAAGGATATGGACTATATTCATCTGGTGGATCTTACATTTTCCGTGGAGAAAAAATTAATAACTATGTAGAATTAGATAACGCTGTATGGAGAATTGTAAAAATAACATCTAGTCACAATGTTGTACTAGTTCTAAATGGAGGAATTACTTCTCAATCATGGGATGATAGATACAATGAAGAAAAATCATACAATTCAGGTATCAATCAATATAGTGCCAGTAGAATAAAGGAAGCACTAGAGAAGATTTACGTAAATCCTTCTGAATACAACGGGGAATTAATTCTATCAGACTCTGATAAAGCTAAAATGATTTCATTCCCAGTATGCGTTGGAAAAAGACTCGTAACAAGTGAGAGTAAGAACAATTCAGAAGAGTGTAAAGAAGTTTTACAAAATCAAAGAATGGGATTATTAACTGTATCAGATTATTTATATGCTAGTATCGATCCTAACTGTAAAAATACTGCTTCCAAATCTTGCGAAAACTATAATTATTTAGCAAATAGAGCAAATTGGTGGTTAGCAACAGCAGATGCAAAAGATACAACCTCTGTATTTTCCGTTTCTCAATTGGGAGACGTAGAATCTAAATCTGCCGCAAGTTTTTCTACGATAAGACCTGTTATTACTCTAAACAGTAGAGTATTCTATCAAAGCGGAACAGGTTCAGAGGAAAATCCATACAAATTAAGATAGGAATCTATTATGATATAGATTCTTTTTTTTTCATCTAATACTTTGGAGGTGAACTATGGAAATATCAATATTAGACTTATTCCCTCAGAATAAGGGGAATATCATAGATATTAGAGATAATCAAAAATACAAAGAAGGACATATACCGGGAGCAGTTTCAGTAGAAGCTTATGAACTCCTTTTTCATCCGGATAAGTATATTCAGAAAGGAAAAACATACTATCTATATTGTGATTCCGGAATGAAAAGTAGAAGAATCAGTAGAGAATTAAATATGAAAGGATATTCGACTGTCAATATTCAAGGAGGATATCATAATTACTTGTTAATGAAATAAAATTATATTATAATGAGAGACAAGAAGGTGAGAATGTGGATATTGCCATTATAGTATTATTAGCGATTTTAATCATTTTAACAGTGATATCTCTTATGAAGAATATCAATGAATCTCACATTACAGAACGCTTAGGAAAACTAGAATTAAACATGGTAAAAGAAATGGGAGATTTCAAAAATGATTTGAATCATCAATTAGGAGAAGATTTTACTAAGCTAAATGAACAATTAGAGAAAAGGCTTCTTATGATTAATGAAAAAGTAAATGAACGATTAGATCAAAACTTTGAAAAAACCAATAAAACATTTATTAATGTAATGGAGCGTCTTTCTAAGATTGATGAAGCTCAAAAGAAGATAGAAACACTATCAACAGATATCGTTAGCTTACAAAGTGTTTTAACGGATAAAAAGACTAGAGGAATTTATGGAGAAGTAAATCTGCAACATATTTTAGCAAATGTTTTTGGAGAAAAAAACGATTCTATTTATCGTTTACAATATACACTAAGTACAGGATCCATTGCAGATTGTGTTTTGTTTGCTCCGGATCCTTTAGGAACGATTTGTATTGATTCTAAATTTCCACTAGAAAACTATCAACTAATGGTAGATAAAAAGATACCAATTGAAGCAAGAGAAAACTATGAAAAAATGTTCAAACAAGATATGAAAAAACATATCGATGCGATTAGTAGTAAATATATCATATCAGGAGAAACAACAGACCAAGCTATTCTATTCTTACCAGCCGAAGCAATCTTTGCAGAAGTAAATGCTTATCATCCAGATTTAATTGATTATGCTTACAAAAGAAGAGTATGGATTACTAGTCCAACCACTTTGATATCTACTTTAACAGTCATTCAAATGATTATTAAAAATATTGAAAGAGATCAGTATACTTCCATCATTCACGAAGAGCTTAACAAATTAGGATTAGAATTTGCACGATACAAAGAACGTTGGGATAAGCTAGCTAAAAGTATTCAAAGTGTAAATAAAGACGTAGAAAGTGTAAGTATTACAGCAGATAAAATAAGTAAAAAATTTGAAATAATCAATCAAGTAGATATTACGAAAATAGAAGATAAAAAAGAATAAAATTCTTTTTTTTCTTTTACAGAAAAAAAAGGCATGATATACTTATAAGAGAATAGGGTGATGTTATGAAGAAAAAAGGTTTTACATTAGTAGAGTTATTAATTGTAATTGTTATTCTAGGAATCATCACGGGAATTAGTATTCCATT
>JAFRIU010000043.1 GCA_017432645.1 Bacilli bacterium | reverse complement strand
TAGATTAAAGTCAAAAAAGTCAGAAAAATAATTCCTGACTCCTTTTTATTTTTGTGAACTATTTGGGGTTCACTTCAAAATCCTATTTCTTTTTTTTGGAAAGTGTCCAATTTCTTTGAAACAAGTAAAACCAATTGAAAAAAAAAAGAATCGTGCTATAATGATAGTATATGATAGGAGACTATTATAGACAATAATACTAAGAGGTGAAGAAATGAAAGGGATTTATGTAACTAGTGAAATCGGGAAACTAAAAAAAGTTCTACTTCATCGACCTGGAAAAGAATTATTAAATTTAACACCAGATAGTTTGAGTGAACTTTTATTCGATGACATTCCTTTTCTACCAGATGCACAAAAAGAGCATGATGAATTTGCAAGAGCATTAAGAGAAAATGGAGTAGAAGTCGTATATCTAGAAGATTTAATGGCAGAAGTATTAGATATGGATGAAAACATAAAAAATCAATTTGTAGAGCAATTTATGGATGAAGCAGGAATTAATTCCTATAAATATAGAGGTTATGTTTATCAGTATTTAATGGGTATCAAAAACAACAAAGAATTGGTTTTAAAGACGATGGAAGGAATTCAAATGAATCGAATTCCAGAGATACTAATAGGAGATAGTAATACGCTTGAAGATTTTGTAAGTACTCCAGATAAGTTTATTACCATGCCTATGCCTAATTTATATTTTACAAGAGATAACTTTGCAAGCGTAGGAGAAGGAATTGACCTACACCATATGTATTCCGAAACAAGAAATAGAGAGTGTATCTATGCAGAATATATTTTCAAATATCATCCGGACTATCAAGATGTACCACAGTTCTATAATAGAGAATATGCTTGGCATACAGAAGGTGGAGACCTATTAAATATCAATAATCATACAGTCGCAATTGGTATTTCTCAAAGAACGGAAGCGCAAGCAATCGATCAACTTGCGAAGAATTATTTTAAACATCCAAATAGTAAAATCGATACAGTTCTTGCCTTTAATATTCCATCTAGTAGAGCATTCATGCACCTAGATACGGTATTTACCCAAATTGATAAGTATACCTTTACTTACCATCCAGGAATTATGGGAACCCTACAAGTATTTGAAATCAAAGAAGGTCATGAAGAAAATACATCTGAGGACTTAATTGTAAAAGAGATTAATGCTCCTCTAGACAAAATATTAGAAAAGTATTTAAATCATCCTGTAAAACTTATTCCTTGTGCAGGAGGAGATAAAATCGCAGCTGAAAGAGAACAATGGAATGATGGTTCTAACACGTTATGTATTGCACCTGGAGTAGTTGTCGTATATGACAGAAACAATATCACAAACGAAGTACTAAGAAGAGAAGGAATCAAGGTAATTGAAATTCATGGTGCAGAATTATCACGTGGTCGTGGAGGACCAAGATGTATGAGCATGCCACTTATTAGGGAGGATGTAGAATGGTAGATCTTAGAGGAAGAGATTTTCTAAAACTATTAGATTTTACACCAGAAGAAATTGAACATTTATTAGCCGTAGCAGCTGCTTTAAAAATTAAGAAGCATCAAGGAGTACCTCATCGTTATTTAGAGGGAAAGCAAATTGCCCTAATCTTTGAAAAAGACTCTACAAGAACCAGATGTTCTTTTGAAGTAGCCGCTAAAGATTTAGGAATGGGTGTTACCTATTTAGGACCAACTGGTTCTCAATTGGGAAAAAAAGAGACCATAGCAGATACTGCACGTGTTCTTGCAGGAATCTATGATGGAATTGAATATCGTGGTTGGGGTCAAGAAATTGTTGAAGAACTTGCTAATTATTCTAAAGTACCCGTATGGAATGGTCTAACGAATGAATTCCATCCAACTCAAATGTTAGCAGATGTGATGACGATTAAAGAAGAATTTGGAGAAGTAAAGGGAAAAAAATTAGTATTCTGTGGAGATGCTAGAAATAATGTTGGAAACTCTCTAATGGTTGTTTCAGCAAAACTAGGAATGCATTTTGCATGCTGTGCACCAAAAGAATTATTCCCAGAAGAAAGTTTGGTAGCAAAATGTCGTGAAATTTGTGCTTCAACAGGAGGAACGATTACCTTAACAGAAGACATTATGGAAGGTACAAAAGATGCCGATGCCATTTATACAGATGTATGGGTTTCTATGGGAGAACCCGCAGAACTTTGGGAAAAAAGAATTCAATTATTAAAACCATATCAAGTAACCAAAATGGTTATGGAAAATGCTAAACCTAATGCCATTTTCTTACACTGCTTACCATCATTCCACAATACAGGAACCACGATGGGCAAAGAAATTTATGAAAAATATGGATTGACAGAAATGGAAGTTACAGACGAAGTATTCGAATCTAGTCAATCTAGAGTATTTGAAGAAGCAGAAAATAGAATGCATACAATTAAAGCAGTCATTCTAGAAACATTAAGATGAGTAGAATTGTTGTTGCTTTAGGTGGGAATGCATTAGGAAATAATCCCAAAGAACAATTAGATCTAGTTAGATCAACTGTAAAGAATTTAGTAGATTTAGTAGAAGCAGGACATGAAATTATTATCACACATGGAAATGGACCACAAGTAGGAATCATCTATAAGGCACTTGCTGCAGAAGATCCTACAACAACAGAAGATGATATGCCATTTGCTGAATGTGGAGCCATGTCACAAGGATACATTGGTTATCACTTACAACAAGCCATGGAAGCAGAATTTGCTGCAAGAGGTATGCGCAGAAAAGTAGCGACCATTATATCACAAACAGAAGTAGATAAAGATGATCCTGCCTTCAAAAATCCAACCAAGCCAATTGGTAGTTTCTATACGGAAGAAGAAGCAAAACGTTTATCAAAAGAAAGTGGAGACGTATATAAAGAAGACTCTGGACGTGGTTGGCGTAGAGTAGTAGCATCACCAACTCCAAAAAAAATCTGTGAACTTGAAGCTATCAGAAAAATGATAGAGGAACACAACATAGTCATTACCTGTGGAGGAGGAGGAATTCCTGTTATCAAAACAGAAAAAGGCTATGAAGGAGTCGCTGCTGTCATAGATAAGGATAAAACAGCCGCCATCTTAGCCAGCAGTTTAGATGCAGATTTATTGCTAATACTAACTGCAGTAGATCAAGTCAAAATTCATTTTAGACAACCAAACGAAGAGAGTTTAGATAAAATTACAACCGAAGAAGCACAAAAGTATATAGAGAGTGGAGAATTCGCAGCAGGTTCTATGTTACCAAAGATAGAAGCCTGTCTCAATTTCTTAAATCACTCAAAAGACAAAAAGGCTATTATTACATCTTTGGAAGATGCCAAAGATGCAATTAATGGAAAAAAAGGTACAACCATTATAAAGAAGGAGGAAAATAAAAAAATGGAAAGTACAGAAAAAGAAGCTAGAAGAAAAGCTTCAGCAAAGAAGAATCAAAAAAGATCTCTTACTTTATCTGCATTTACGATTATTTTGATTCTTACATTCATCTTAGCTATCGTTACACATTTCTTACCTGCTGCGCAATTCCAAGGAGAAGAATTAGTAAATGGTAGTGGAGTATTAGGAGCTACTTTATCACAAACATTATTGGCTCCCGTTCTAGGATTTGCCGATGCCATTGACATCTGCTTATTCGTTCTTATTTTAGGTGCATTCCTAAAGGTAGTAAATAAATCTGCCGCTCTTGAAACAGGAATAGAGGTATTAATCAAAAAATTAAAAGGAAAAGAATTAATCTTAATACCAATATTAATGTTCCTATTCTCAATAGGTGGAACTACTTATGGTATGTTAGAGGAAACGGTTGGTTTCTATGCTATCCTAAGTGTTGCCATGGTTGCAGCAGGTATGGATACATTAGTTGCCTCTGCAGTTGTCCTATTAGGTGCAGGAAGTGGAGTATTAGGTTCTACCATCAACCCATTTGCTGTAGGAGCTGCTATTGATGCTTTACCAGAAGGAATTGCGGTAAACCAAGGAATTATTATTGGTTTAGGAGTTGCACTATGGTTAAGTACATATTTAATATCTACTTTGTTTGTTACACTATATGCTAAAAAGGTAATTGCTAAAAAAGGATCAACTTTCTTATCTTTACAAGAACAGAAAGATATGGAAGAAACTTATGCACCAAAAGAAGGATCAGAGAAGAAAGCTGCTAAATTAGATGGAAAGCAAAAAGTAACGTTATTACTATTCTTATTAACATTCGTTGTTATGATTGTTGGGTTCATCCCATGGGGAGACTTTGGAGTAACATTCTTCGCAAATGGTAAATTCTTCTCAACACTTACAGGATTACCATTAGGTGAATGGTATTTCCAAGAATCTACTCTATGGTTCTTAATCATGACAATCGTTATTGGTATCGTTAATGGTATGAATGAAAATGAATTAGTAGATACCTTCATTGATGGAGCAGACGACATGGTAGGAGTTATCCTAGTAATTGCAATTGCAAGAGGTGCTTCTGTTCTAATGAATCAAACTTACTTAGATAATTATATTATTTATAATGCAGCAGATACTCTAAGTTATGTTTCTAAAGGTGTATTTGCTCCATTAAATTACATTCTACATGTAGGATTATCTGTTTTAGTACCATCATCTAGTGGACTTGCATCTTTATCAACACCAATTATGGGAGCTTTAGCAGATCAAGTTGGATTCTCAGTAGAAGTAACGATTATGGAAATGGTTGCAGCCAACGGTTTAGTAAACTTATTTACACCAACATGTGGTGCTATCATGGGTGGACTTGAACTTGCAAAAGTAGACTATACTACTTGGTTAAAATGGGTTACAAAAGTAATCATTGTTATTGCCATTGTAAACATCATTATTTTAACAGCAGCAATGATTATGCTATAAAATAAAAGCATTAATGGAAAGGCTGAAAAATGCTTTTCCATTTTTATTTTAAGGAAGTGTAAGATGAAACAAAAAACATTAATAATTTTAATCATTAGCATATTTCTATTGACAGGTTGTAACTCCAAGAAAGAGAAATTGATTCTTGCAACGGAAGCTGGTTTTGCACCGTATGAGTATTATGAAAATAGAGAAATAGTAGGTGTAGATATCGATATTGCAAGAGAAATTGCGAGAGTCTT
>JAFRIU010000004.1 GCA_017432645.1 Bacilli bacterium | reverse complement strand
TATGATTTTAATTTTTTATGATGAATTAATGTTTCATGTGAAACATTGAGTGATATTTTAGATAAAAAATAATTATAATTGATCTTTTTTTGCTTTGAAAGGTCTGAAATACATTGTGAAACATACGATGTTTTTTATAGAAAAATCTTTTGTTTTTTTTTGAAATCTACTTAATTTAATTTACTTGATAGAACCTTCTTATTTGTAGCAATATCAACAAAATTATTAAAAATATAGGTTCTTTGAGTGTCTTTATTTTTAATTTTAATCCTTTTTTTTCTTTGATTTTACTATTGTGAAACATATGAAAAATTATTTCCTGGGAAATAATTTTTGTGGTTTACTGAATTGTTCTTGCTTGGTAAAAATATTTCCCGGGAAATAATATCTATAAAAAAGAATTTACTTTTTTTGTTCCTTATATTAGAATATATATGTGCAATGAAAGTGATTGAACCAGGTCAGGATTGGAAAATAGCAGCCTTAAGGTCCTCCTTTCATGTGCACTTTTTCATTTGGAGGAGTAAAAAAATGAAAGAAGAATTTATGGATCTAGCTTTTTTTTATGCTAAAAAAGCTTATGAATTAGATGAAGTTCCTATTGGTGCTGTTATAGTAAAAGATGGTGAAGTACTTTCTTATGGCTTTAATCAAAAGGAAAGTAATCAATCCGTATTAGAACACGCTGAATTAATTGCTATTGAGGAGGCAGAAAGGAAAATAAACAATTGGAGATTGGATGATTGTGATTTGTATGTTACTTTGGATCCTTGCCCTATGTGTGCTAGTGCGATTAAGCAAGCTAGAATCAAAAATGTTTATTCTGCACTAAGTAATAATGATTCTAATAATACAAAATTATTGGAGGAAATTTTCAAAACAGATGCTACCAATCCTGAAGTTTTTTTAATTTCTAATTTACGTGTAGAAGTATCAAGAAAAATTTTAAATTCTTTCTTTCAAAAACAAAGAAAAAATAATTGATTTAATGTATAATGTATTCAGGAGGGATGGTTATGTATCAAGCACTATATCGAAAGTATAGACCAATTGATTTTGATTCTGTGGTAGGTCAGAATGCTGTTGTGCAAACTTTAAGAAATTCTATTATTAGTCATAATTTTTCTCATGCATATTTGTTTTTTGGACCTCGTGGTACAGGAAAAACAACTGTTTCTAAGATTTTTGCTAGAAATATAAATTGTTTGGATCCACAAAATGGTAATGCTTGTGGAAAGTGCGAAGCATGTTTGAAATCATTTTCTAAGAGCTGCATGGATATCTTAGAAATTGATGCTGCTTCTAATAATGGTGTGGATGAAATAAGAGATTTAAAAAGTAAAATTACATTAGTTCCTACTGATTTAAAGTATAAAGTTTATATTATAGATGAAGTTCATATGTTGTCTATTGGAGCTTTTAATGCTTTGTTGAAAACACTAGAGGAGCCTCCTGAACATGCAGTTTTTATTCTTGCTACGACTGATCCTCAGAAAGTTCCTGAAACAATTGTTTCTCGTTGTCAGAATTTTTCGTTTAAAAGAATTTCTTCTGATGTTATTTTTGATCGTTTGTCATTTGTTTGTAATCAAGAGAAAATAAAAGTAGACGAAGATGTTTTAAAGAATATAGCATATTTATCTGAAGGTGGTATGAGAGATGCTTTAGGCATTTTGGATAAATTAACCTCTTATACGACAAAGAAAATTACTATGGCTGATTTTGAAGAAGTAAATGGTGTTGTATCGAATAAAGTAATGCATGAATTTTTAGAATTTGTTTTATCTGGGGATGTTCAAAATGTATTACTTAGTATTCAAAATTTTGAGAATTTGGGTAAAAATTTAATTCAGATATTTAATCATTTGCTTATATATTCTAGAAATTTACTTGTGGATTATTATTTAAATGGTTCTTCTATTCCTTTTTCTATTGATCTTTTTCAAAGATTCACTAACACCATAAACGAAAAAATGTTCGATATTAAGCGTAGTGATAATACCCGTATTTATATAGAAATGTTATTATTAAAGTTTATTGGAGATTATGTTGATAACTCTAAGAAAATCGAAAAAGTCGACAAAGTTGAGGAAAAATTAGTTGTGGAAAAAAATATAGAATCTAAAATAAATCTCCCAAAGAATCAAGATGAAAAAGTTGAAGAAAAAGTAGAAGAAGATGAAGAATATGATTTTTCGAAAGAGTATGAGGAAGATCAAGATGAATCTGATGAATTGAATCATTTTGATGATGTTGAGAATTATCCTAAAATTCAGAATTTAGAAGAGATTATGAAAATTCGTGTAAATAATACTTTAGCTTTAGCTGATAAGAATCTTTTGAAAGAAGAATCTCAAAAATTTGAATTATTGAAAGATTATACTTTTGATCAAAAAATTGGATATCTAGTATGTTCTTTACTAGATTCTAAGATACGTGCAGTTAGTCCTGATAATTTGATTATTAGTTATGAATATGATTCTAATGTTAGTCAAAATTTATCAGTTATAGAAAAATTAATTGAGGTTTATCAATCTATTACAAAATCTAATAAACAGATTGCTATCTTGTCTGATAGTGATTGGGAGAAGGAAAAACAAGATTATATCTCTAAAAAGAAGCAGGGAGTTGTTTATGAGGTACAAGAGGAGCCTAAAGTAATCTTGGAAGAGAAAAAGAAAGATGATATAATAAGTAATAGTGCGATAGAGCTATTTGGCGATATTGTGGAAATTGAATAGAGGAGTGATTATATATGAATATGCAAGCAATGTTGAAGCAAGCGCAGGCTTTACAGAAAGATATGTTGAAATCAAAGGAAGAAGTAGATAATACTGATTTCGTTGGGGAAAGTTCATTAGTTAAAGTTACTATGAAAGGTACGAAGAAAGTAACAGAAGTTAAAATTCTTGCGGATACTCTTGATAAAGATGATGTGGAAGCTCTAGAAGATATGTTATTAGTTGCTTATAATCAAGCTAGTGATAAAGTAGATGAAATGTTAGAAAAAAAGATGGGAAAATTTGGTAATATACCAGGTTTATTCTAGTTTATATGTATCCTGACAGTATTCAAAATTTAATTGAATCTTTTAAGTTTTTACCTGGAATAGGAGAAAAAACAGCAGAGCGTTTAGCTTTTTCTGTACTTGAAATGGAACCTGAACAGGTTGAAGTGTTTTCTTCTAGCTTAGTAGAAGTTACTCAAAAAGTTCATCCTTGTTCTAAGTGTAATACTTTAACTGATCAAGAAGTTTGCTTTATATGCTCTGATCCTAGTCGTGATCCTAGCATTTTATGTGTTGTTGAAGACCCAAAAAGTGTATTTTTGTTTGAGAAAATGGGCATTTTTCATGGAATGTACCATGTTCTTAATGGATTAATTTCACCAATGGATGGTGTGAATCCTGAAGATATCGGGTTAAGTTCTTTTATGAATCGTGTTCAAAATGGGAATTTTAAGGAGATTGTATTTGCATTTAAGCCAAGTATTGAAGGAGAAACTACTACTTTATATATTAAACGAATTTTAGAGGGTATGGATATTAAAGTTACGCGTTTAGCTAGTGGTGTTCCTATTGGTGCTGATATGGAGTATATGGATAGTTTGACTTTGGAGAGAGCTTTGCAAGATCGAAAGATTATTGAATAATAATCTTAATTTTTCATATAATTCACTGGGTGATATGATGAAAGTTATTCGATTTATTTTCAAAAAAGTTATTTATTCTGCCTTTTTATTGTATGGATATAATTTTATTTCTACCTATTTTCATTTTGCTATTCCTATTAATTTTTATACATTGTCTTTTGTATCTTTTTTAGGATCTAGTGGTTTGATAGGATTAAGTTTATTTAAGTATTTGATTTTATGAGGTTTTTATGGAGCAGTTATCGGTTGTAAAAAATACGTATATTCAATATATTGATCAAGTTATTCAAAATCATAAAGTTTCTCATGCTTATTTGATTGAGATTGATTCTTATGAAGAAGATCTTATTTATGTAGAAAGTTTCATTAAGATGATTTTATGTAATGTTTCTTACGAAGAATTAGAGCATTGTGAAAATCCTATTTTATCTCTTATAGATCACCAGAATTATCCGGATATTCAGTATATTGAACCGGATGGAAATACTATCAAAAAGAGTCAGTTGTTGGATTTGCAAAAAGAGTATAGTAATCAATCTTTAATGGGTGGCAAAAGAATTTATATCATTCATCATGCAGAGAAGATGAATGCGGCTTCAGCTAATACGATGTTGAAGTTTTTAGAGGAACCAGATGAAGATATTATAGCTTTTTTAGTTACGGAGAATCGTTATCATTTATTGGAAACGATTTTATCTCGTTGTCAGATATTATCTTTAAAGGAAGAAAATTTATCTATTTCTGTAGAAGATGATCTTTTAGAGTTGTTAAAAGTAGTTCTTTTTCCTAAAGATTTCTTTTTGAAGTATCGTTATTTTATTGAAAATGTGATTGTGGATAAAACAGATGCAATTTTAAAGTTCAAAAAAATAGAAGATATTATTATTTGTTATCTTCACCAAAAGAATGGGATGTCTTCTGAATTAGAATCTTCTTTTTCTCTTGTTATTGAAAAGTGTTCTCAGGAAAAAATCCTTACTGTTTTGTCTATTTTAGAAGAAGAATTACCAAAATTAGAGTATAATGTTAATTATAAGTTGTGGCTGGATTCTTTATTTTCTAAAATAATTATTGGAGGTTAGATGTTGTGTGATAGATGTTGTTGTTATAAGTTGTGAAGTTACTAAAAATATTTATTATTTGTCTCCTAATTCTTTTTCTTTGAAAGTAGGAGATTTTGTTGTGTTTGAAGCTGAAGAAGGAGAATTGATTGGTAAAGTTTGTCGTGCGAATTATCATGAAAAAAGTGAAAATCTTGATTTACCTTTAGAAAGAGTTCTTCGTTTGGTTACGAATGAAGATTGGAAGAATCATGAGAAGAATAAAGAAATTGCTAATAAAGCTTTATTAGACGCAAGGAAAATGAGTAAAAGCTTAGATTTAGAGATGAATTTTATTGATTCATATTATTATTTGGATCATTCTCAATTGGTTTTCCTATTTTTGTCTGAGAATCGTGTTGATTTTCGTGAATTGGCAAAGAAATTGGCAGCTAAATATAAGACTAGAATTGAACTTAGGCAAGTTGGTGTAAGGGATAAAGCAAAGAAAATTGGTGGATTAGGACCTTGTGGATTATTCTTATGTTGTAATAGTTTCTTGATGGATTTTAATAGTGTATCTATTAATATGGCTAAGAATCAGATGTTGGCTTTAAATCCTTCTAAGATTAATGGAATTTGTGGTCGCTTGCTATGTTGCCTAAATTATGAGAATGATACATATTCTGAGTTGAAGAAAGATTTACCTAAGATTGGTTTTGTTGCGGATACACCTATGGGAATGGGAAAAGTAGTTTCTGTTGATATATTTAAGAAGTCATATTCTGTGGATTTGAATGAAAAGGGAATTGTTGAATTTTTTAAGGATGAAAAATAATGGAACGATTAGATGATGTTTTAGGTTATTCTAATTTGAAAATATATCAAGATTCCCATTATTTTTCTTTTTCTTTGGATAGTATTATCTTAGCTAATCTTGCAACGATTCGTCTTAGAGATTCTAAAATAGTTGATTTTTGTACTGGTAATGGTGTTGTTCCACTTATTCTATCTAAAAGATGCAATAAAATGATTTTTGGAGTAGAAATACAAAAAGAATTGGCTGACTTAGCAGAAAAATCTGTTCAATATAATCATTTAGAAGAAAGAATTCAGATTTTTTGTGAGGATGTGAAGTGTTTTTCACGTAATCATTTGAATGAATTTGATTTAATTTTATGTAATCCCCCTTATTTCAAAGTAGAGGAAAACAGTTCTTTTAATGATTCTTGTGAGAAAAAAATTGCAAGACATGAGGTTTGCCTTACTTTAGAGGAAGTTTGTGATTGTGCAAAAAAGGTATTAAAAGATAATGGAAATTTTTGTGTCGTTCATAGAACGAGTCGTTTGATAGAATTATTGGAATTACTTCGTTGTTATGGTTTAGAGCCTAAGCGTATTCGGTTTATTCATGAAACAGTAGAAAAAGAATCTACTTTGGTATTTGTTGAGGCACAAAAGGCTGGAAAAGTTGGTTTAAAGATTGATAAACCATTTATTCAGTATGATTTAGATGGAAAAATGACAAAAGAATATGATTTTTTACAAAAGGAGGTTCTAAAATGAATCAAAAGAGTTATAATGATACCGCTACTTTGTATTTGATTCCTACACCAATTGGCAATTTAGATGATATTACATTGAGAGCTTTAGAGACTTTGAAAATGGTAGATGTTGTCTTGTGTGAAGATACCAGGAACACTGGAATTTTATTACAAAATTATGATATTCATAAGAAGTTAGTTAGCTGTCATGAATATAATGAAGAGAATATGATACAAAGTGTTATTTCTATGTTGGAAAAAGGTCAAAATGTGGGACTTGTTACGGATCAAGGTACGCCAATTATTAGTGATCCTGGTTATGTTATTGCAAGAGGAGTAATAGATGCTTCCTATAATGTTGTTTCTTTACCAGGTGCGACGGCTTTTGTTCCTGCTTTAACAGTATCTGGTATTTCTCCTTCTCCTTTCTTATTTTATGGTTTTTTAAATGCTAAGAAAGAGAAACAAAGGAAAGAATTGCA
Source organism: Bacilli bacterium (assembly GCA_017432645.1). Taxonomy (GTDB): domain Bacteria; phylum Bacillota_I; class Bacilli_A; order RF39; family UBA660; genus UBA3789. The sequence continues at coordinate 18,871 of JAFRIU010000004.1, read as the reverse complement.
AAGTCTAAAAGACTTTAGATATACGTTGATTTTTTATGAATCTGTTCATAGAATACGTGAAACATTAGAAAATATGCTAGAGGTTTTTGGAAATCGTAGAGTAGCTTTATGTCGTGAATTATCTAAAGTTCATGAAGAAATTGCTAGAGCAACGATTGAAGAATTAATTTCACAAGTAGATTCCATGAAAGGCGAATTTGTTTTAGTTGTTGAAGGCAATCAAGAAGTTATAGATTACAGTCATTTGGATGTTATGGAGCATGTTCAAATGTATTTAGAGGATGGAATGACCGAAAAAGAAGCAATAAAACTAGTTGCTTCGGAACGTCATACTCCTAAATCTGTTATTTATAATGAATATCATAATAGGAAGTGATCAAAATGAAATTAGTTGTAGGGCTAGGAAATCCCGGAAAAGGATATCAAAATACGAGACATAATATGGGTTTTTCTTTTGTTGATTTTTATCTTTCAAAGAAAAAAGTATCAGAGAATTGGAAGAAAAAATTTAATGGATTCTATTTAAAGACGACTATTCAAGAAGAAGAGGTTATCTTTTTGAAACCACAAACTTATATGAATTTATCTGGTGATTCTGTTTTTCAGTTTATGGATTATTTTCATATACCTGTAGAGGATGTTTTAGTTATTTCAGATGATTTAGATTTAAAAATAGGTAATTTTAAACTAAGATCAGGTGGAAGTAGTGGTGGACATAATGGTTTAAAAAGTATTGAAAGTCATATTGGTTCTTCTTTTAAACGCTTAAAGATTGGTATTTCTAAAAATTTAGATGGAGATACTAAGGATTATGTTTTAGGTCGCTTATCTAAGGAGGATAGTGAAGCTATCAATCAGTTATATCAAACATTATGTTCTGTTTTGGATGATTATTTTGTTCTTTCTTTTGACGCTTTAATGAATCGTTATAATCAAAAGAATAGGTGATGCATATGAATTTTTTAGAAAATTTGATTGATGTGAAAATACAAAAAAACATGGGTATCTATAATATGACCGATGAATTTTTTTGTTTGTATTTAAATCAAATTTCTAGAACAGAACATTCTAATATTTTGGTTGTTGTAGATAGTCTTTTTGAGGCCAATAAGATTTATCATTCTCTTTGTATTTATCATCCTTCTGTTTTTCTTTTTCCAATGGATGATTTTCTTACTAGTGAAGCTTTAGCTATTTCTCCTGATTTAAGAATTTCTAGGTTAGAAACTATTCAGAATATTCTTCATTCAGAAGGAAATATTGTGATTACTAATTTGATGGGGTATTTGAGATTTTTACCAAATAAGAAGACTTATGAAGATTCTATTTTAACGTTATCTGTTGGAGATACTATATCTCCTAGTGTACTTGCAGAAAAATTATCTTCAATCGGTTATCATCGAGATACGATTGTAAATCAAACTGGTGAATTTGCAGTACGTGGTTTTATTATTGATGTATTTCCATTGGATGAAGAAAATCCTATTCGTATTGAATTCTTTGATGATGAAATTGAATCCATTCGTTATTTTCAATCTGATACACAAAAATCTATTTCTTCTTGTTCTTCTATTTTAATTTCTCCGTTTACAGAGTTTTTAACAACGAAAAGTGTTGCTTCTGAAATTTTTGGTAAACAAAAGTATTTAAGAGAATATGAGAATGTTCAGAATATTTCTGATTATTTGGGAAATTGTTATACATTTTTTAAAGATTATAATCAATTAGAAGTTAGTTATACTCATATTTTAGATGATATTACTACTTATCGCTCTGAAAAAGATTCTTCTTTTCAGAGTGATTATATGTTTGATTTTTATAGCTTGAAACCTAGTTTTGCAGCTTATTATTTCTCTTTTAATAATTATATGCATTATCCTTTTCTTTCTTCTGTAGTTGATTTTAGTGTGAAAACTATTAATCCTTTTCATGATGATTCATCTGCGGTTTCAGATTTTATCTTAGAAAAAAAGAGGGAAAATAAAACTATTTTGATTTGTTTAAAGAAGTCTCAACTTCATAGTGTTATGAAACATCTTTCTATGAAACTTGTAGAAAGTAGTTTAGAAAGTATTTCTTTAGGAGAAGTTAATTTAGTTGAAAAAGAATTTAATCAAGGATTTATCTACCAAGATTTTGTAGTTTTGACTGCGAATGAATTATTTCAAATTAAAGAAAAGAAAAAAAATTATCAGACAAAATTTAAATATGGAGTAGCCATCCAGGATTTTAAAAAGTTAAATGTAGGAGATTATGTTGTTCATAACATACATGGTATTGGTATTTATAATGGAATTAAGAGTCTTACTTTAAATAACATTACAAAGGATTATTTAGAGGTTTTATATCAAGGAACAGATAAAATTTATATTCCTGTTGAAAAAATAGATCATCTTACTAAGTTTTCTGGTAATGAGGGAGTTCATCCAAAAGTTAATTCTTTAAGTGGTACGGATTGGGAAAGGACAAAGGCAAGGGTAAGATCAAGAGTTTCTGATATTGCTATGCAATTATTAAAACTTTATGCTGAAAGAGAAGCTCGTCATGGCTTTGCTTTTTCCAAAGATTGTGAGATGTCTTTGGATTTTGAGAAGGATTTTCCATATGACTTAACTACAGATCAAAAGCTTGCGATTGAACAAATCAAAAAAGACATGGAATCTCCTGTTCCGATGGATCGTCTACTTTGTGGAGATGTTGGTTTTGGAAAGACAGAGGTTGCTTTTGTAGCTGCTTTTAAGGCTATTTTAGATTCTAAACAGGTATTGTTTTTATGTCCTACTACTATTTTATCTAATCAGCATTATGAGAATGCTTTGGTACGTTTTCAAAATTTTCCAGTAAATATTGGTTTATTGAATCGATTTACGACTCCTAAGGAAGTTAGCCGGATTCTAGATGGGTTAAAAGATGGAACGATTGATATGGTTATTGGTACGCATCGTTTGCTTAGTGATGATGTATATGCAAAGAATTTGGGATTATTAATTATTGATGAGGAACAGCGTTTTGGTGTTGTTCATAAGGAAAAAATTAAGCAATACAAATCTAACGTTGATGTATTAACACTAACGGCAACTCCTATTCCTCGTACTTTACAAATGTCTTTGGTGGGAATTCGTAGTTTATCTTTAATTGAAACTCCTCCGATTAATCGTTATCCTGTTCAAACGTATGTGGTAGAAGAAAACAAGCAAATTTTACGAGAAGCAATTTATAAGGAGTTGTCTCGTGGTGGACAGGTATTTATTCTTTATAATCGTGTTCAATCTATTCAAGAATTTGCCGCTCGTATTCAGTTTTTGGCACCGGATGCAAGAATTGGAATTGCTCATGGACAAATGAATAAGAGTGAATTAGAAAATACGATTTATGATTTCATTAAAAATGAGTTTGATATTTTAGTTTGTACTACTATTATTGAAACAGGTATTGATATTCCTAATGTTAATACATTAATTGTTATGGATGCTGATCATTTTGGATTGAGTCAGTTGTATCAAATACGTGGTCGTGTAGGACGTAGTGATAAATTTGCTTATGCTTATTTGATGTATCAACCATTTAAATCATTAACAGAAGCTGCTATCAAGCGATTGAATGTAATTAAAGAGTTTACGGAATTAGGAAGTGGTTTTTCTATTGCTACTCGTGATTTATCTATTCGAGGAGCAGGTGACATTTTAGGTAGTGAACAAGCTGGTTTTATTGATACAGTAGGAATTGACTTATACTTAAAAATGTTAGAAGAGGAGGTTAATCGTCAAAAAGGTCAAGTATCTTTTGAAGAAGAGAGTCTAGAAGAAAGTGCTCCTCTTATTGATGTTACGACTCATATTGAGGATCAATATGTATTAGAAGATGATTTAAAAATAGAGATTCATCGATTAATTAATTCTATTTGTGATATGAATTCTTTCCTTCGGGTAAAAGAAGAATTGGAAGATCGTTTCGGTAAAGTAAATGAAGATATTCTTGTGTATATGTATGAAGAATGGTTTGAAAATTTGTCTAATAAATTACATATCAAACAAGTACGTCAAACTAGAAATTCAATTGAATTTAGTTTTCCTTCAGATGTTGTTCAAAAGCTAGATATGGAAGAAGTTTTTATGGATGCATTTCATGTTTCTCCTATGTTTCGTTTTATTGGTAAGGGAGAAAAGCTTATTATTGTTTTAGATATTATTAAATTAGAAAAACACCCTATATTCTATTTAGTAGAGCTTTGTAACAAAATTTATGAAAAATTTGGTAAGGTTCTTGACTAATCGGTTTTCCCTTGCTAAATTAGAAATGCTAGGAGGGTAGATATGGAAGAAGAAAATGTTCAAAAGTTTCTAGAAGAACATGTTTCTAATTACCAAAAGGCGGTTTTAGAAATGATAAAGAACAATACGGATGTCTTATTGTCTGATATTTCTTCTCTTGTTTCTAAACCGCCTTTAGATTCTATGGATGTGATTCGAAATAAATTTTTAGAAGTAGCAAAAAAAAATCAAATTGTTTTGAATACAGAGGAATTTGATTCTACTTTAGAAAAATATCGAAATACTCTTATGGAAAGTGCTGAAAAAATTAGAAAAATTCGTGTCGATGAATTATCTTCCAAAGTAGAGAAATTTACATTTCATGATAAAACGGATTGTATTGTATTTTATAAGAAGGATTTTATTTCTTTAAATAAATTAATCAGAAAAGAATGGAAGGAAAGTGTTTCTTTTTGTTTGGATCATATTTTATTGAAAGATATTTCTTTTTATTTTTCTGATGTTGGAGATTTAAAGGAGAAGGTTGAAAAAGAACTTTCTCAGTATATGAAGAAGAATTATTTGAATCAAATGCTAGAGAATTTTGATATTAAAATTCTTGTGAAGGATACTATTTTAATGAATGGTATTAAAGAGCAAGGAGATAGATATTTATTTACATTAGCTAACTCTCGATTGTTTAATGAATTGTAGGAGAACTTTATGGATTTATATAAAAATGATGTGTTTTATTATGATGAATTAGAATTTGCTGAAGCAGAGAAAGAAAGGCTTGATTCATTGAAAATAGAGTATATTGAAAAGCAGAAAAAGGCTAGAGAACAAGCTAAGCAATTAGTAGCAGATTTTTTAGATATGACAAATCAATATCAAGATATTATCAATCGCTACGATCCTTATTTAGGTAGAGATTATGATGAGAAAAAAAGACTTATAAATATGCTGAAAGATCATGAGTTCCTTAATGTCGATTTAGATTCTTTCTTTCGTGAATATTCAGATTCTTTTTTCGCACGTAGTGAAATCGGTAGATTAGAATATCATTTCTCTTTACTGTTTGATAGATGTAGCATTGAATATCTTAAGGAAAAAATTATTCATGCAGCTGAAGAAGTAGAAAATGGTAGACAAACAAAAGATAGAATTAATACTAAAGTTTTAACTTTTGAAGAAAAAATTCAAGAACTTATGAGAATAGGAAGAATTCATATGTCAAAACACCAACTAGACGCTATTAAATCATGTCAAAAACAGCTAGATTCTTATATTGGTTGGACTATGACTTGTAATTTTGATAAAACAAGATGTATGAGAATCACTGTATCAGAGTTAGAAATTATAGAAAAACAATTTGATAAATTCTGTTCGGAATTTGAACCTATGATTGATAGTGTATTAGATTTAATATGTCAGATGTATGCATTAAGAGATGTTGTTGATAATATTAAAACTGTTTTATTTTCATTAAAAGAACAATTTATTAGTATAAGTGAAATCTTATTGAAATTAAATTTTTCTGATACTATAAGACTTCTTGTAGAACCGCTTATTTCTGAAGCTCGAAAGAAAGATAGTAATGATTTTGAACATTATGAAAATTCTGAAGCTTTATTTATGGAAATAGTAACTCTTGTAAATGATTTATTTCCTTTCAGAAATGGTGATATTGATTTAAATGAATGTCCTTCTTCTATAACAGATAGAGTTAGTAGGATACATCAGATGTTGAGTGAAATTCCTTATATGGAAGATAAAGATATGTCATCTTTATTTGGTACTGTTGTTGCTGATGATGATTTAGATCCAATGATGTCTGATGCTTATTTAACAGATGAATTTGAAAAAATTGTTATAGATGAGAATATTACTGATATAAAGAGCCAAGTTATGGAATTAGGTAAAATGTATATTGAAAGATTTAAAACTAATCCTTCTTTTGTAGATGAAGCACAAGAACAAATGGATTTTTTAATGACTATTGAAGATAAATATTTTAATGAGGAATTTATGAATAAATGGAAAGTTTATTTATTTGTTCTTAGTAGATTATCTAACAATACAAATGTTAATTATTATCTGATGGTTAGTTATTTCTCTAGTGTAGTTCATGGAGAAATGATGGAGATTATTAATAAACAAATGGGATTTTCCGTATAATATATTGAAATACTAGATAAAAATGCTATAATATGGTATATTTTAAATGTTGTGATGAAGAGCGAGATATGGAATTTATAATAAGAGAGCTTCGTTAGGTGAGAGGAAGTATAGAGGAAATTGAGTCGTATGGCTTCTGAACTTTTATATCGATAGGTAGGTATAAACGTAGATAGGCGTTAACTATTTGAGTGTATAATAGAAATTATTATAAAATAAGGTGGTACCACGAGATTTCGTCCTTATGTTTATAATAATTTTTTTGTTAGGAGGAATGAAAATGGAAAAAGAAAAATATTATATTACAACGGCAATTGCATATACGTCTGGTAAACCGCATATTGGGAATACTTATGATGTCGTTTTAGCGGATGCGATTGCGAGATTTAAAAAATTACAGGGATATGATGTCTATTTTCAAACGGGTACAGATGAACATGGAATCAAAATCCAAGAAAAAGCAGAGATAGCAGGAATCCAGCCAAAAGAATATGTGGATAAGATTGCTCGTGAAGTAAAAGAAATGTATGATGCTTTAGATGTTCAATATGATATGTTTATGAGAACGACGGATGAGGATCATGAAAGAATCGTTAAGAAGATTTTTCAAAAGATGTATGATAATGGAGATATTTATAAGGGTGAATATAATGGACTTTATTGTACTCCTTGTGAATCTTTTTGGACGGAATCTCAATTAGTGGATGGTATGTGTCCAGATTGTGGTAGAGAGGTTCATCCACAGGTAGAAGAATGTTACTTCTTCCGTTTGAGCAAATATCAAGATCGTTTAGAAGATTTGTTTCAGAATCATCCGGATTTCTTGAAGCCAGAAAGCAGAGTTAAAGAGATGTATAATAATTTTATCGCTCCTGGTATTCAAGATTTATGTGTTTCTCGAACCTCTTTTTCTTGGGGAATTCCTGTTGATTTTGATTCTAAACATGTTGTTTATGTTTGGTTAGATGCTTTGACGAATTATATTACTAAAATAGGTTATGATCCAGATGGTAGTAGTGAATTATTCTATAAATTATGGCCTGCTGATTTACAAGTTATCGGTAAAGATATTGTTCGTTTTCATTCAATTTATTGGCCTTGTTTCTTATGGAGTCTAGGTTTGGAATTGCCTAAAAAGATTTTTGGACATCCTTGGTTATTAATGGGATTAGATAAGATGAGTAAATCTAGAGGAAATATTATCTATGCCGATGATTATGTAGATGAATTTGGGGTAGATGCAGTAAGATATTATTTATTGCATGAAATTAGTCAGACTAATGATGGAAATATTACAAGAGAACTCTTTATCGATAGAGTAAACACTGATTTAGCAAATGTTCTTGGTAATTTAGTTCAGAGAACGATTTCTATGGGAAATAAGTATTTTGATGGTCATGTTACTAATAAAAAAGTACTAAGTGAAGAAGATACTGAATTTGTAAAAGCTATTCAGAATTTATATTCCAAAGTAGAAGAAGGAATTGATCAGCTTCAAATTGCTGAAGCTTTTGATGAAATATTTAAAGTGCTACGTTTATCCAATAAGTATATTGATGTGACGACTCCTTGGGCACTAGCTAAAGATGAGAGTTTAAAAGATCGATTGGAAACAGTTCTTTATCATTTATTAGAAGCAATTCGAGTATGTGGAAGATTACTATCTCCTTTTATGCCTAGTACTAGTCAGAAAATTGAAGATCAATTAGGAAACTCATTGGAGATATTGACTTATGTTGAAGATAATTCATATGATTTAAATCAACCAGAAGCGTTATTTCAAAGAATAGAAGTTGAAAAAAAATAGATGAAAATCTATTTTTTTGGAGGTTATTATGTTTATTGATACACATTGTCATTTATCTTTAGAAGATTATGATGATATTTCATCTGTCATAGAAAAAAATCGGGAAGCGCATATTTCTAAGATGATTATTTCTGGATGTACTCGTGATACGATTGAGGAGTCTTTATCTCTTACAGATACTTATCCTGATGTTTTTGCGACGATTGGTTATCATCCTAGTGAGGCAACTAAGACTACAGATGAAGATCTTGCTTTATTAGAAAAGCAAATTCAACATCCTAAAGTAGTGGGAATTGGTGAAATTGGGTTAGATTATCATTACGGAAAAGAAGATATGGAAAAGCAGAAAGACTTGTTTCGTAAACAACTTCGTTTAGCTTCTATTTCTCATTTACCTGTAGTTATTCATAGTAGAGATGCAGTAGAGGATACGATTCAAATTCTAAAGGAATTTCCTGATGTGAAGGGTGATATCCACTGCTTTTCTGGTAGTTTGGAAGTTGCAAGAATTTATCTTTCCATGGGGTATTTGTTAGGAATTGGAGGAGTAGTGACTTTTAAAAATAGTCATTTAAAAGAAGTAGTAAAAGAAGTAGGAATTTCTAAGATTTTATTAGAAACCGATGCTCCTTATTTGGCACCAGAGCCTTTTCGAGGTCAAAAAAACGCTTCTTGTATGATTCCAATTATTGCCGATAAGCTTTCTGAGATCCTTGAGATACCAGTAAAAGAGGTTGCTTTTCAGACAACTTTGAATGCGGAAAACTTATTTGACTTGCATTAGAAATTATGTTATCGTGATATAGATAATGAATCATGATAATAGGAGTTATGTATGAATAAAAAGAATGTTTTATCGAAAAGATTTTGGGTTATTGTTAGTGTTTTGTGTATTATACTAATTATTTTGGTTGTTTTAGGGTTTTCTACTTTTTTCCATAGAAATAAGAAAGTTATTAGAGAAGAGGAAAATGGTGGAGATATCGTTTTAAATTATGCTAGTTCTTTTGCTGGTATTAAGTTAATAGATGCATTACCTGTTTCTGATAGTGTTGCGATGAAGGGGTTAGAAGAAGGTAGTTATTTAGATTTTTCGATTGATACTTCATTAGATAATGCTACTTCTATTGATTATGAGATTGCTATTGTTAAAGATTCTAGCTTTTCTACTATTCCAGATGAAGATATTCGTGTTTATTTAGAACAAGAGCAGAGTGGTTCTTATGAAAGCGTTTTTGATGTAAAAAAGTTTGTTCCTCTTAAAAGAGAAACGGAATATGGTTCTCCAGCTGGTAGTATGGTGTTATTTCATTTAAAGAAGACTAGAAATTCAACAGACCGTTATCGTTTAAGAATTTGGCTTTCTAGTGAAAGTTTACTTCCAACAGGAAATTATCGAGTAGATGTTTTAGTAAATGGACTTAGTAAATAATTAAAAGAGAGACTTGTCTCTCTTTTATTTGACTTTTTTTCTTATTTTTCTTATACTATAGAACATATTTGGAGATGCCTATGAAAAGATTTTTGTTCTTTTTATCTTTATCTTTTCTTTTTTTAGCAATTATTATTCAGGTTTATCCCACTTTTTTTCATTCATCTTATGATCTTACCTGGGAATATGTTAATGTGAAAGATATTGCAGAGGTTTCGATTTGTGATAAAAGAGAGACTTCTTCTTATGATTTTTTATCTTCTCTTTCTACTTCTCTTGATTTACTTTATCAGAATTCTGAGGATGATTCTTCAAATGAGCGAAAAATAGTTTGGAAAGAAGTGGAGTTTCTTCGAACAAACTATAGTAGACAAGAAGTTCTTCCTGCATCTAAACAAGAACTTCGATGGTATTTGCCTACTGAGAGAGGAACGGTTACGCAATATCCTAGTTATTATCATCCGGCCTATGATATTATTTCACCAATCGGAAGTAATGAAGTGGTTTTTCCTGTTGCGAATGGTACGATTTCTGGTATTTATCGTGATAATGCTGGAGCTTTGGTGGTAAGTGTTTTGCATCAAGCTGATGGAGTTTACTATACTTCTTTATATGTTCATCTTTCTCGTTATGCTAGTGGATTGTATGTTGGAAAAGCAGTTACGATTCATGATGCATTGGGATGGATGGGAGCAACAGGTATCGCAACAGGTGTTCATCTTCATATATCTGTTGCGGATTGCTCATTATTTGATCCGAATGATAGTAGATGTTATGATTTAAATCATTTCTTTCAATATATAAAGAATCGAGTATCAGAAGGATATTGGGGATTAGGTAGTCATGTTGTTGTCCCATCTCATTGGGATAATAGAAATGGGGTTTAGTGTTATGAAAAATTTGATATTAGCGGATTCTATCTATCAAAGAAATTCTTATCAGCAGTTTTCTTTGGTTAAGAATTATATGTATACTGGAGATAGAAATCTAGAGGATTTTGGTATTTTGAAAAAAAATCATTCTGCTTATATTTTTCAAGATGCTGAGGATCCAGAAATTGGTTATCGGATTTATAAGTCTTATAAAAATCCAAATTTTGATAATCGAAAAGATGCTTCTATGATTCAAAGATTATATATGAATGGTAGAGATATTCAAGATATTGATTTTCCTTATGGAATTATTACTAAAGAAAATCGAATCATTGGTCAAGTTATTCCGTATTATGAGGATGGTGTGGATATGGCTTGTTTTCCGGATGACGCTGGTGAAAATCTTTTAAAAGCTTATTCTTTAATGAAAGAGTTGAGTGACCATTATATTTATTATCTAGATATTCATGAACATAATTTTTTGGTTACTTCAAGTGGAATAAAACTAATTGATTTTGATAACGAATTAATTGGTTTTGGCTCTTGTCTAGCTGGTTTTAATGATTTTTATGAAAAAACTATGGTTATGAATTTTATTACCATGATTCATAGCTTATTAGGATATCGATTTGGTATGTATCGTGTTGTAACGATGGATGCTTTATACGATGCACTGATGGAATTGTTAGATTTTGATGCTAAAGCAAAAGTTATGATAAAAAATAATATTTGAAATCTTTTATAGAGAGTGTTATACTAGATTTGGTTTTTGAAATACAAAGACAAAGGACATGATAAATTAAAGATTATTTTATAGAGAGTTCTAGTTGGTGGAAAGGAACAAACATTTAATTTATTACTACCTTTTGAGTAGAATTATGCAAAGTAATTCCGGTGATATGCCGTTAAAGTTTTGAGTAAAAAAAAGGATGGTACCGTGTTATTGCACTCCTGTACTATCCTTTTTTTTGTTAAGAAAGGAGTTTTTATGAAAATGAGAGTGATTCATCATGCTTCTATTCGATTAGAAGATGGTGTAGTTATCTATTTTGATCCTTATGATATTCAGGAAGAGATGCATGATGCAGATTATGTGTTTATTACTCATGATCATTATGATCATTATGATTTAGCTTCTATTTTGAAAGTATCAAAGGAAAATACCAAGATTGTTTTGCCAGAGTGTTTGAAAAATGAGAAATCTTTTTTAGTTGTTTCTCCAGATAATGAGTATTCTTTGAAGGAATTTTCTTTTCGAACTATACCTTCATATAATCTTCATAAGAACTTTCATCCAAAAGAAAAGAATTATGTAGGATATCATGTCTTTTTGAATGGAGTTTCTTATTATGTTATGGGAGATACCGATCGAACACCGGAGGCAGATATGGTATCTGCAGATGTTTGCTTTGTTCCTATTGGTGGTGTTTATACCATGGATGTTAGGGAGGCTAGCGATTATATAAATTTTGTAAAACCAAAGAAAGTTATACCTATTCACTATGGCAAAATAGTTGGGGATGTTTCTTTAGGATATGAATTTCAGAAAAATATTGATTCTGATATTGAAGTAGATTTAATGATAAAGGAGAATGAAAAATGATTAATATTAAAGAAAATGAAAAATTAAATGTAAAAAACCATTCTTGTGCTCACTTGATGGCGCAAGCAGTAAAGCATTTATATCCACATGCTAAATTTTGGGTAGGACCAGTTATTGAGGAAGGATTTTATTATGATATTGATTTAGGAGATGTTACTTTAACAGGGGAAGATCTTCCTAAAATAGAACAAGAAATGAAGAAGCTTGCTAAAGATGGTAAAAGAATTGTTCGTGAAGAGATTAGTAAAGAAGAGGCTTTGAAGAGATTTCATGATGATCCATATAAAATTGATTTAATTAGTCGTATGGACGAAAATGATACGGTTATTAGTTGTTATACACAAGGAGATTTTACAGATCTTTGTCGTGGACCTCATGTAGAGAGTGTGAAAGAACTTAAATATTTTAAATTACTTAAAGTATCTGGAGCTTATTGGAAGGGTGATTCTAACAATAAGATGCTTCAAAGAATTTATGGTGTTTGTTTTGATGATGAAGAGTCTTTAAATGCTCATTTACAAGAATTGGAAGAAGCAAAAGAGAGAGATCATAGAAAGATTGGTAAGGATTTAGGAATTTATATGATGAGTGACTTGGTAGGAAAAGGATTACCTATGTATCTTCCTAATGGTTTCATTGTGTGGAATGAACTAGAAAACTATATTCGTAATAAAGAGTTGAAGAGGGGATACTTACATGTTCAAACTCCTCCACTTGGTAATGTTGAATTATATAAAACGAGTGGTCACTGGGAACATTATCAAGAGTCTATGTTTCCTAAAATGGAAGTAGAGGGAGAGGAATTTGTTCTTCGTCCTATGAACTGTCCTCATCATATGGTGATTTATGGAAATGATATTCACTCTTATCGTGATTTGCCTATTCGAATTGCAGAGATTGCTCGGGATTGTCGTTATGAAGCTAGTGGTGCTTTAAAAGGAATTGAAAGAGTTCGTACTTTCTGTCAAAATGATTCCCATATTTTCTGTACTTTGGAACAAGTAGAGCAGGAATTTAAGGGAGTTGTTGACTTAATTTTGGAGTGTTATCAAGAATTGGGTATTGAGAATTATCGCTTTGAATTATCTTTGAGAGATCCAGAAGATAAGGTTAAGTATCATCATGATGATGAAATGTGGAATCGTGCTGAAGAAATGTTAAGACAAGTATTAAAGGATTTACATATTGATTATGTAGAGAAAATAGGTGAGGCTGCTTTTTATGGACCAAAACTTGATGTTCAGGTAAAACCAGCTATTGGTAATGAAATTACGTTATCTACTTGTCAGTTGGACTTCTGTTTGCCAGCTAAGTTTGATTTAACTTATGTAGATCATGAAGGAAATAAGAAAACTCCTGTTGTTCTTCATAGAGCAGTATTTGGATCTATTGATCGTTTTATTGCTTACTATTTGGAAGAGACAAAAGGAAAATTACCAACTTGGTTATCTCCAGTTCAAGCAATTGTTATTCCAGTTAATCCAGGAGTACATTCCGAGTATGGAGAAAAGATTAAAGAAAGTTTGCAGAAACAGGATATTCGTGTAGAAATAGATTCTCGTAATGAAAAGTTGGGATATCGTTTAAGGGAAGCTCAAATGAGAAAAATTCCTTATACGATCATTCTAGGTGATCAAGAAGTAGAAGCTAATACCGTTAGTTATCGCTTATTCCAATCTAAAGATACTACGACTTTATCTGAAAAGGATTTTGTTAAGAAATTAAAAGAGGAAATTCAACATAAAAAACTAAAAAGTGAGTAATCACTTTTTTGTTTTTTGTGTCAAATAAGTTTGAAAAAATTTTGAAATCTCTTTTTCTGTATTATAATGATAATAGGAGTGATAGAATGGAAAATGAAAAAATAAAACAAAATTCTTGGTTGTCTTTTTTTCACTTTATTACTCGAAGTGTCTTTATTTTTTCTTTTATTGTTATGGGTGGAATTTTATTTCTATTCTTTCTTTATTTTGGAGATTTATTGATAAATTCTATTACGAATACTCATAAAAAACCTTTATTTGGAGTTTATATCATTGCTTCTAAAAGTATGGTTCCCTCCATCAATTTTCAAGATGGAATTTTTATTAAAAGAATTCAATCTGGTTATCAAGTAGGGGATATTATTACTTTTTCTTCGGATTCTTATTATGAAGGGAAACCAATTACGCATCGAATTATTGAAAAAGTGAAAGATAAGAAGAAATTTATTTATACTACGAAAGGCGACAATAATTCTACTGTCGATCCCATAGAAGTAAAAGAGAAAGATATTTATGGTAAGGTTTTATTTCGAATTCCTAAACTTGGTTATATTCAAGAGTTTTTCTCTTCTTTTTCTATCTATTTAGTCTTGATTTTTCTTATTTTATTTGGTTTTCTATTACATAGAGTTTTCTGGAAAAGGAGAAAAGAGAAACTTACATAGGAGGTTCTTATTTTGGAAAAGTATTCAGTAAAATTTAAGAAAAGGTTTGGTCAAAACTTTTTAAAAGATACTAGAGTCGTGAAGAGAATCATTTCAATTAGTGATGTAGAACCTAATTCTTTAGTAATTGAAGTAGGTCCAGGAGGAGCAATTCTTACGAAGGAGTTAGCTAATTCTTTTCAACAAGTATTATGTTATGAAGTGGATTTAGATTTGAAAGAAGAGCTTTCTCATAAATTAGATGGTTTTTCTAATGTAGAAGTTCGCTTTCAAGATTTTTTACTTTCTGATATTGCGTCTGATATTCAGAATTATTCTTATGAAAATTTGTATTTTATTAGTAATGTTCCTTATTATATTACGACACCTATCCTTTTAAAACTAATTAATTCGAAGCTTCATTTTCGAAAAATTGTTATGATGGTTCAAAAAGAGGTAGGAGAGAGGTTTTCTACTTCCTGTGGAAATAAACAATATGGTTCAATTACTGTTTTATTAAATTATTTTTATGATATTAAGAGGGAATTTTCTGTATCTCGTAAGGAATTTGTTCCGGAACCTAATGTAGATAGTGTTGTAGTCTCTTTTACGGAGAAGGAAGAGAAGTTTCCGTTAGTAGATTTTTCCTTTTTTCAACAGCTTGTTTATGATAGTTTTCAATTCAAAAGAAAAACTATTCGGAATAATTTAAAGAAATATGATTTGCAGATTGTAGAAGATGTTCTTAAAAAATATCATTTTGATCTAAATACAAGAGCAGAAATGTTACCTGTTGAGGTTTTTGTAGATTTATCAAATCGTCTTGGGAAATAGTAATCTATTTCTTTTTTTTGCATAGAATTTATGGGGAGATGATTCTATACATTTTGAGATAGGTAATATTGTTAGTCGTATTTCTCATCATCATGATGTATTATTTCGAGTTGTGGGTTTTCAAGATCATTTAGTTCTTTTGCAAGGAGTTAATGTTCGTCTTTGTGCGGATGCGGAAAGTAGTGATTTAGTTCTTGCTAGTTCTAGTAATGATGATGAGGAAATTATCCAGAGAAATAAAGAAGATTTATCTGTAGACCGTAGCAGTTATTTTTATCTTCCTGGAAGAGTTCTTCATATTGATGGAGATGATAATTATTTAGATCGTTGTATGAAGTTTTATAAGCAAATGGGAATTCAAGCAAATGGTCTTAGTATGGATGAGAAATCAATTTCTAATCGAATTATTGAATTGTTGAAGGAATATCGTCCAGATATTGTTGTGATTACAGGGCATGATGCTTATTATGCTCGTAAAAATGATAAAAAAGATATTCATAATTATCAGAATACACTTTATTTTTTGAATGCTGTGAAAGAAGCTCGTAAGTATGAGAAAAATCAAGACAAACTGATTATTATTGCAGGCGCATGTCAATCCAATTATGAGGAATTAATTAAAGCAGGGGCTAATTTTGCATCTAGTCCTAAACGAATTAATATTCATGCTCTTGATCCTGCAATCATTGCAAGTTCGTTGGCTTTTTCTGATAGAAATCAGAGTATTGATCTTTTGAAATTAATTGATAAAACAAAATATGGAAGTGATGGTATTGGTGGCATTATTACAAATGGAACGATGTATGTGGGGTATCCAAGATGAATCTTGATAGGGTACGAAATTCTATTCGTGAAAAAATGCATACTAAACTTCATTTTGTTTACCATTCTCCTAGAAATCAAACCGAGAAGTTTACAGGGAAAATTATTCAGTGCTTTCCTTCTATATTTGTTGTTTTAACTACAGAAAATATAACGAAAAGTTTCTCTTATAATGATTTTATTGTGGGGAATTTGAAAATTTGTTCTTGTGAAACAAAATAGTTGATTTTTTGTTTTGGTTATTATAGAATAATATTTGTAAAGTGTTACGCTTTAAGAGGGAGGAGTATTCTTATGAAGATTACATCAGTTAACGTACGCAAAATTGAGAAGGAAGGTTCTCGTATGAAAGGTATTGCATCTGTATTATTAGATGACAGTTTTGCAGTACATGACATTAGAATTATAGAAGGAGATAACGGTCTATTTATAGCAATGCCTAGCCGAAAGACAGCTACAGGTGGATATCGTGATATCGCTCATCCTATTAATCCAGAAGTTCGTTCTATGTTTGAAGAAGCTATTTTAGAAGCTTATGAAAATGCTGAAGATGTTTCTAGTGAAGAAGAGGAATAATTGTGAATTTAAAGATGCTTTTTAGCATCTTTTTTTTACGTCAATTGTTAGTTTTCTTATTTCTTTTGTTTTTGAACATGTTATAATGTTTTTGTAGAGTACCATAAAGGGGATGAATGTTTTGAAAAAAGTGATGAAGAAAATATCAATTCTAATTCTTTTTGTCTTTTTATTTTTAACTTTTATGAAATCAGCTTATGCTATTGATTTACTTACGTATACTCAAACTTATGACTTGGATGAAGAAGATAAGGATGATGATTATCAAAAGAATTATCAGTACAATAATGGGTTGGTTAAATCTGTAGAGTGGACGAATAAGAGTCAAGGAAAGGCTGAGATTAATCTTAGTTATAATATTCCTGCAGATGAACCATTAGTATCTCGTGCAGCTTATTTCTTTGGTGGTTGTTTATATCATGAATTTTCTAAGAATATTGCAATAAAGGAAATTAACGAGTTGCTTGCTGTTTATGATGTTGTTGATGTTTTTGGAACAACGGAAGGTGGCAAAGTTAATGATACTGCATGGAGTACTTCTTTTAAGAGCGGAGATACGGTTACTTTACCTGACACTGTTTTTAAAAGTGCATCCTTTCATTATTCCGGTGGTTATATCATTCAATATTTGGATCATTATTTAGAAAGTTATGATCCAGATTTGATAGTTATTGCATTGGATGGTCGTTTAGCAGGATCTTTTGGAACTACTTTAACAACTAAATATGGATCTTTGGGTGAAGAGTTAGGAACTTATTTTACTTTTAATGGTAATAAAATGAATGGCTATAGTGAGAAAGGACTTTCTTTAATTCATAAACTAGCTACTTACCAGCAAGAGGGAAGATATTTCATTTCTGCTTCTCCATCTAATAAAAATACGAATTGGAAATTTGCTTCTACTAATACTGTTGCAGATATTAATGAAAACTTTATATCTTCTGTTTTATTTACTCCATATGGACTTGATACTGGTTCTTTGACAATTGATATAGTAACGAAAAGTACGAAGAATTTTTCTGATTATTTACCTGAAGGACAAATAATTTATTCTTATGGAGATTCCTTGAATCCACAGGGCGTTGTCTATAATATACCAACACATGAAATTCGATTAACAGATATGGTTAGTTCTGATTTTACGATTGATAGAGAAAATGTTACGACTTCTGCTGGTGGAATTGTTAGTTTTGCTGGACAAACTATTATTGTTAGATATCCTGCTGCTGGCGGTGGTCAAGAGATTAATGTAAAAATTCCAATTACATTAACAGATTCTATGTTTTTCGGGGAAGATGATAGTTTTAAAGATACTAATACATATTATGCAACAGCAAAAATAGATTCTAAGATTGTTTATATTTCCTCTCCAAAACTATATAAGAGAGAAAAAGGACAAATAATTGTTCATCATTATATCAAGGGTACAACAGAGAAGATTTCGGATGATGTTACTATTCACGCTAAATATGGTGAGGAAATCACTACAGAAAAAGCTACAGATATTCCTACTAAATATGAATTTGATACTGTAACACCAAGTGCGAAGATAACTTTAAATTCTCCTTCTGTTGATGTTATTTATTATTATAAGTTAAAACAAGGTAAAGTGATTGTTAGGTATGTAGATAAAGATACTAATAAAGATTTAGTGGATGCTGTTACTCATACGGGTAATGTTGGAGATAAGTATGAATCACAAGAAAAGAAAATAGATGGATATACATTGGCTGAAAAGCCAGAATCTACTTCTGTTACTTTGACACCTGAAGATATTCTAGTTGTTTACAAATACAAAAAGGTAGAAGAAAAAGTTAAAGTTGAGAACACTTTAGCAAATGCATCTTTTCTTTCTATGATTATAGGTGTTTTAGCTATCAGTATTGGATTATTTACTATTTATCGACAAGTATATAGCAAGGAAAATTCATAAAAGAAGCAAATGCTTCTTTCAGACTGTTGACAAAAGAATTTTTGTTAATAGTCTTTTTATTTTTTGTAATTTGTTTTATAATTAATTTGTAAGGTTGCTTATTGTTTTACCGAATTTTAAGCTTACAAACCTTACTTTTTTATTGTAAAAATGCTAT